>JAQCBM010000006.1 GCA_027729865.1 Actinomycetota bacterium | reverse complement strand
AACCTGGGTGCGGGCGAGGAAGCAGCAGACGCCTTGGTAGATGTTCTGAAGCAGATCGGAGTGTTGTCATGATCCTCATCTACGTTGATCACGATCGAGGTGAGATCGATCCGCTTGCAGCCCAAGTTGCCACCATGGCTCGTTCAATCGACGACGACGTCCAGGCAGTGATTGTCGGTTCCAATGCAGAGAAGTGTGTTGATGAACTCGGCAAGTTCGGTGTGACCACCGTTCACCACGGAGTCGATGATCGCTTGGCGGACTACACGCCGCTGGCGAGCGCCCGGGCGGTTCTGGCGGTGATGGAAAGGACGTCACCCCGCGCTGTGCTCGCAGCCAGCACTCCTCGAGGTAATGAGGTGCTCGGTCATATTGCGGCAATTCGTGACCTGCCTCTGGCATCTGAGTGCAGCCAAATTTCACTGACCGGCGCGGACACCGCTGAAGTCAGTCGTGCACGCTGGGGTGGCAACCTTCTCGAGCGCAGCAAGGTCACAGGGGATCCACTGCTCGCGACTGTTCAAGCGCATGCGGTGGTGGCGCAGGAAGCACCAGTAGCTGCATCGACTGACGCCTTCGATGTGCCCCTGACGGATGCAGATCTGTTGGTGGGCATCGTCGACCGAACAGGTGCGCAGGCAACGGGAGTCGGTTTGGCCGAAGCCAAGGTGGTTGTGTCGGGAGGGCGGGGCATGGACGGCCCCGAGGCATTCGCGATGCTCGAGGAACTGGCCGACATTCTGGGTGGAGCAGTGGGCTGTTCGCGTGTGGTCACGGCCGCGGGCTGGCGCCCACACGCCGAGCAGGTCGGTCAAACCGGCACCAAGGTGGCGCCGGATGTGTACTTGGCGTTTGGCATCAGTGGGGCAACCCAACACATCGCCGGCTGCAAGTCCGCAAAAACACTGATTGCCGTCAACACCGACGCTCAAGCGCCGATCATGACGCACGCCGATTACGCCGTCGTGGACAACTTGCACACGCTCTTGCCTGTGCTCATTGAGAAGGCCCGCGCCGCCAAAGGCGCGTGAGGGGGAGACGTTCATGCCGACAGATATCGAGATCGCCCAAGCAGCGACGCTCAAGCCGATACCGGAGATCGCTGACCTCATCGGTATCCCCGAGGACGTACTTGAGCCCTATGGGAGAACCAAGGCGAAGGTTCGCCTGGATTGGTTGCTGCAGCAGCCGATCCGGTCGCACGCGCGGATGATCCTCGTGACGGCGATTAGCCCTACTCCACCCGGTGAAGGCAAGACCACCACCACCGTGGGTCTCGGCGACGGACTTCGACACATCGGCAAGAACGCGATGATCTGCTTGCGCGAGCCCTCGTTGGGTCCGGTTTTCGGCATGAAGGGTGGTGCTGCCGGAGGTGGGCGCGCTCAGGTAGTTCCCATGGAAGACATCAACCTCCACTTCACCGGCGACTTCAACGCGATCGCGCTTGCCAACAATCTGCTGGCTGCCTTAATCGACAACCACATCCATCACGGCAATGCGTTAGGAATCGATGTTCGTCGAGTGACCTGGAAGCGTGTGGTCGACATGAATGACCGTGCGCTGCGGGACATCACCGTTGCGTTGGGTGGTCCAGGAAACGGGTTCCCTCGAGAAGATGGTTTCGACATCGTGGTGGCCTCGGAGATCATGGCCATCTTCTGCCTGGCAACCGATCTCGAAGATCTCAAGGAGCGCATCGGTCGCATCGTCGTCGGATATACCCGCGACAAGCAGCCCATCTGCGCGAGCGATCTGAATGCACAGGGAGCCATGACTGTCCTGCTCAAGGACGCGTTGTCTCCGAATCTCGTTCAAACCCTCGACGGCACGCCGGCCTTTGTGCACGGTGGTCCGTTCGCGAATATTGCTCACGGGTGCAACAGCGTCATCGCAACCGCCGGATCGCTGCGCTTGGCTGACTACGTCGTCACCGAAGCTGGTTTCGGAGCAGACCTCGGTGCGGAGAAGTTCATCGACATCACCTGCCGCAGCGCTGGCCTTCGCCCGTCGGCGGCTGTGATCGTTGCGACCGTTCGTGCGCTGAAATTCCACGGGGGAGGGGACGCCAAGGACCTGACCACCGAGGATCTGGATGCGCTCAAGGCCGGCATGGTCAACCTTGAACGGCACATAGCGAATGTCCGGGACCACTACGGCGTTCCACCGATCGTTTCCATTAATAAGTTCCTGACCGACACTCCGGCGGAAATCGACCTGCTTCGTTCACACGTCGAGTCACTCGGGGTGCCGATCGTTCTCGCGAGCCATTGGGCAGAAGGTGGAGCTGGTGCAGCAGAGTTGGCACGTGTGGTCGCCGAGATCTGCGATGCCGATGAACGAGATGTTGATTCCGGCCATGATTCCTTCGTGTACCAGGACGACGCAACGTTGTGGGAGAAAGTCGAAGCAATCGCAACGAAAATCTACGGAGCGTCTGAGGTAACGGCTGACTCCAAAGTTCGCACCCGCATGCGTGAGTTAGCCGAAGAGGGATACGGGCACCTGCCTGTGTGTATCGCCAAGACGCAGTACTCGTTCTCCACCGATCCGTCATTGCGCGGTGCACCGTCAGGACACTCCATGAATATTCGTGAGGTCCGGCTATCGGCGGGAGCCGGATTCATCGTTGCGGTGTGCGGCGACATCATGACGATGCCGGGACTGCCGAAGGTTCCCTCAAGTGAACGCATCGACGTGGTCGATGGCCGGGTAGTGGGGCTGTTCTAGCAGTGGGGCACACCACCAGTCCACGGCCGACGATTCGGCTCGAAGACGTCTCGCGTCGTGGATCTAAGCGCATAGATCGCATTGATCGAGTGGTCGTCGAATCACCGCTCACCATCGCGGTGGAGGGCGAGGTTGTCGCTACGACGATGCGGACACCTGGACACGATCTGGATTTAGCGGCGGGGTGGCTTGTCAGCGAGGCTGGATTACGTCGTGCCGACGACATCGTCGAGATGAAGGCACTCGCTGCGTCTCCCCGTTCGGATCTGGACTTCCCGGAGGGTTCCGGGACCGAGGAGATCGACACCGTCCGAGTCCACATCGCGCCAGGCATCACTCCTCCGCGGCCACGGGCATACGTCACATCGAGTTCCTGCGGGGTGTGTAGCGCCGATGTGATCGATGCACTTGCCGAGCCCTACGCCAACCTGCACAGTGATGGTTGGCGGCTCGAGCCACAGCAAGCGTTGGACTTGATTGAGCAGATGCGCTCACGGCAGAAGATGTTCGACCTCACCGGCGCGCTGCACGCCGCTGCGCTAGTTGGCCCGGATTCTGAAGTTCTCTTTGTCCGCGAAGACGTCGGTCGCCACAATGCGGTCGACAAGGTGATCGGTCGGGCGCTCATGGACGGCTTGCTCCCGCTCACCAATCACGTGCTTGTCGTCAGTGGACGGGTTTCTTACGAGATCGTTGCGAAGGCGCTGAGCGCGTGTGTGGGATCAATCGTTGCCGTTTCCGGGCCCACAACTATGGCTGTAGAAGTAGCACGACGGTACGGCCTGTTACTTATTGGATTCGCACGTGAAGATCGTATGAATGTGTACTCCGGAGGAGAGTGGGTGCGCGCATGACTACGGTGGCCGATTTCGAGCCGTGGTCCGCGGACGTCGCTCGTGATCTTGTGGCGGGAATCGCGCAAGGGCCGGGACCAGGCCTCCTTTGTCTGCAAGCGATTCAGGATCGGTTCGGCTATGTGCCCGCCGACGCAGTTGGATTGGTTGCCGAAGCCTGCAATGTGTCTCGAGCGGACGTACACGGAGTCTTCACGTTCTATTCCGACCTGCGGTCCACCCCGCCCCCGGCGATTCCCGTGCGCCTGTGTGCCGCGGAAGCATGTCAGGCTGTGGGCGGTCGGGAACTGCAACGGGACTGGCGACGCGCGTGCCAGGCCGCCCCCGACCTTGCTGACGCCACCGGTGTGGATGAGCCGATCTTCTGCTTGGGCAACTGTGCGCTCGGTCCAGCGGCGATGGTGGGCCGAACGCTGATCGGTCGCGCGAGTGTCGAATCAATCACGCTCGCGGTCCGCGCGCACACTCAGGGGAGTGGTTCATGATCACCTGGTTCGTCCCGCGTGATTCCGCCGCACGATCGGTCGGCGCCGACGCTGTTGCAGCGGCGCTGCGCGAGCAAGGTGACACCGTCATCCGCACCGGTAGTCGGGGAATGTTGTGGCTTGAGCCACTCGTGGAGCGAATGGATGAAGCAACCGGTAAGCGCATCGGTTGGGGCAACGTGAGTGCCCAGCACGTCTTGACTAGCGCACTCGAAGAGTCGTCGCCGGACTTTCTGGGAGTAGTGGAGGAGATCGACTACCTGGCCCGACAAGACCGGTGGCTTTTCGCGAGGGTCGGCGTCATCGATCCCACGGACCCCCAGGACTATCAAGCGCACGGTGGGATCGGCGGATTGCGCGCCAGTCTTGCGATGAGTCCCGATGACGTGGTGGAGCACGTTGTTGGCTCAGGCCTTCGTGGCCGCGGCGGTGCTGGCTTTCCCGCCGGGATCAAGTGGCGGACGGTTGCCCAGGCGCCCGCGCGTCCGCATCAAGGCGATCACGTCTCGGCCCCCTCGCATAAGTACGTGTGCGTGAATGCCGACGAAGGCGACAGCGGCACCTTCGCCGATCGCATGCTGATGGAGGGCGATCCCTTCTGCCTGCTCGAAGGAATGACCATTGCAGCGCATGCGGTGGGGGCAGATAAAGGCATCATCTACATCCGCTCGGAATATCCCGATGCGATCGACACCATGCAACGTGCAATCGACATCGCCCGCGAAGAGGGATGGCTCGGGGAACGCATCCTCGATTCGATGCTCACCTTCGATGTTGAAGTACGGGTGGGAGCAGGCTCATACGTGTGTGGCGAAGAGACCGCGATGTTGGAAAGCATCGAAGGCAAACGCGGCATGGTTCGCGCCAAGCCACCGATCCCAGCTCTGGAGGGCCTCTTTGGCGCACCAACGGTGGTGAACAACGTGCTGACCATGGCAAGTGTTCCGTCGATCATGGCGCGCGGCGCCCAGGAATATGCCGGTCTGGGCATCGGTCGATCCCAGGGAACCCAGGTATTCCAGTTGGCGGGGAACATCGCCCGTGGCGGAATCGTCGAAAAGGCGTTCGGCATCACCGCTCGAGACTTGGTGCACGAGTTCGGTGGTGGCACGCGGACCGGTCGGCCGGTCAAGGCGGTTCAGATCGGTGGCCCGCTCGGGGCTTACCTGCCGGCGGACCGGCTGGACGTGGCTATGGGCTACGAGTCACTCGGGGAAGCCGGCGGCATGCTCGGCCACGGGGGACTTGTGGTGTTCGACGACACCGTCGATATGGCCGAGCAGGCGCACTTTGCGATGGAGTTCTGCGCCGAGGAGTCCTGCGGTAAGTGCACCCCCTGTCGTATCGGATCCGTTCGAGGCGCTGAGGTTATTGACCTGATGCGCCGCGGCGTGGATGCTGATTCCAATGAGGAATTGCTGCGAGACCTATGTGAGGTGATGACCGACGGCTCACTGTGTGCCATGGGCGGTCTCACCCCCATGCCGGTCCTGAGTGCACTCGACAATTTCCCCGACGACTTCCGCGCAAGCGGACAACTTCCCCCACAGGAGGCACGGTCATGACGGTTCTTGATGATCAACAAGATCTGGGAACCCCGGCTGTCCGCTCGGACGCGGTTGTGACGGTGCTCATCGATGGAGCACCAGTGCAGGTTCCCGAAGGCACGTCGGTGATGCGAGCCGCCGCGCTGGCGGGCACGCAGGTACCGAAATTGTGCGCAACGGACTCCCTCGCTGCTTTTGGTTCGTGCCGGTTGTGTCTGGTGGAGATCGACGGCAAAGCCGGAACTCCTGCGTCCTGCACCACGCCCTGCAGCGAGGGAATGTCCGTGCGCACGCAGACCCCTCGCTTGGACAAGCTCCGCAAAGGTGTGATGGAGCTTTACATCTCGGATCACCCGTTGGACTGCCTTACCTGCCCGGCAAACGGCGACTGCGAGTTGCAAGACATGGCCGGAGTTGTGGGTTTGCGCGATGTTCGATACCCCGATGGGGCCAATCACCTCGATGCGCCCAAAGACGAATCCAACCCTTACTTCACCTTTGATGAGAGTAAGTGCATTGCCTGCAGTCGATGTGTCCGTGCATGTTCGGAGGTGCAGGGGACGTTCGCACTGACCATTGCAGGGCGAGGTTTCGGATCCAAGGTGTCAGCAAGCGATGGTGTGCCGTTCCTCGAGAGCGAATGCGTCTCCTGCGGCGCGTGCGTCCAGGCCTGCCCCACGGCCACCTTGCAGGAAAAGACGGTGATCGATCTGGGAGTTCCTACCCGGAAGGTCAAGACCACCTGTGCGTACTGCGGAGTCGGGTGTTCGTTCGTGGCGGAGTTGCGCGGGGATGAACTGGTGCGCATGGTTCCGGACAAGACCGGTGGCGCGAATTCCGGCCATTCGTGTGTGAAGGGACGCTTCGCTTGGGGTTATGCCGGCCACGAGGACCGTGTTCTCGAGCCGATGATTCGAGAATCCATCGACGACGAATGGAAGGTCGTCACCTGGGACCAGGCGATCGGCTTTGCCGCCACCAAGTTGAAGGCGATTCAGGCTGAGTACGGCATTGATGCCATCGGAGGAATCACGTCCTCCCGCTGCACCAATGAAGAGGTGTACGTGGTGCAGAAGATGGTTCGTGCGGCCTTCGGAACTAACAACGTCGATACCTGCGCACGCGTGTGCCACTCGCCAACTGGATACGGCCTGAAGCAGACGTTCGGAACCAGCGCCGGCACCCAGGACTTCAAGTCCGTGGAGAAGGCCGACGTCATCATGGTGATCGGAGCGAATCCAACCGACGCTCACCCGGTCTTCGCATCACGCATGAAGCGTCGGCTCCGGGAAGGTGCCGAACTCATCGTGGTCGATCCACGCACGATCGACCTAGTGCGCTCCGCACATATTGAAGCCAGCCATCACCTGCAACTGCTCCCAGGTACTAACGTCGCGATCGTCAACGCCATGGGACACGTGATCGCAACAGAAGGCTGGATCGACCGAACCTTCGTTGAGGAGCGTTGCGACGCGGCGTCCTTCCAAGCGTGGGAGGACTTCATTCGTCTTCCTGAGAACAGCCCCGAGATGCTGGAAGAAGCAACGGGCGTTCCCGCCGATCAGGTTCGGGCAGCCGCGCGTGCATACGCAACCGCGCCGAACGCTGCGATCTACTACGGCTTGGGTGTGACCGAACACTCGCAGGGCTCCACCATGGTCATGGCGATGGCGAACTTGGCGATGGCCACCGGCAACATCGGCCGCGAAGGCGTAGGTGTCAACCCGCTCCGCGGCCAGAACAACGTCCAGGGTTCGTGCGACATGGGTTCCTTCCCGCACGAGTTCAGCGGATATCGTCATGTCTCCGATGACACGGTTCGTGAACAGTTCGAAGCGCTCTGGGGAGCACAGATGCGCCCTGACCCGGGTATGCGCATCCCTAACATGCTGGACGCCGCGACGGTCGGTGAGTTCAAGGGCATCTACATCCAAGGTGAGGACATCGCACAGTCTGATCCGAACACCGACCACGTCACGCACGCCCTGCGATCGATGGATTGTGTGATCGTCCAGGACCTGTTCCTCAATGAGACAGCCAAGTTCGCGCACGTCTTTTTGCCTGGAACGTCGTTCCTCGAGAAGGACGGCACCTTCACGAACGCTGAACGACGCATCAATCGCGTGCGGCCGGTTATGCCGTCCCGTACGGGTATGGCTGAGTGGGAAGTCACCTGCGCGCTCGCTACCGCCATGGGTTACGAGATGGGTTACGACACCTCGAGCCAGATCATGGATGAGATCGCCGCCGTTACTCCTACCTTCTCGGGCGTCTCCTTCGAGCTACTGGACAAGGTGGGCAGCGTTCAATGGCCGTGTAACGAGAAGGCTCCGTTGGGCACGCCGGTTATGCACGTAGATGCCTTTGTTCGAGGCAAGGGCCAGTTCATCACCACGCCCTATGTCCCCACCGATGAACGCTCGACGAGAAAGTTCCCGTTACTTCTGACTACCGGACGGGTCTTGAGTCAATACAACGTGGGTGCGCAGACTCGACGCACCAATAACGTCGTGTGGCATGCGCAAGACGTGCTGGACATGCACGAAGCCGACGCCCAAGCCCGGGGTGTGAGTGATGGTGACTGGGTCGAGGTGTCCAGTCGCGCCGGGAACACTCGTCTTCGTGTTCGCGTTACTGATGACATTCCTGCTGGTGTGGTCTATACGACCTTCCACCATCCGGTGAGTGGCACAAACGTCATCACCACTGACAACTCCGACTGGGCAACGAACTGCCCGGAGTACAAAGTGACGGCGGTCGAGGTTCGCCCATCTTCCAAGGTTCCGGTGTGACGTTGTCTGCTGCGGGTCTGAATTATGAGCAGGCGCATCTGGTGAAGATGGCGAACCAGATCGCGGCCAACGTGCCGAATCGCGCAGAGGTAGGCGAACAGGTGGCTACCCACATTCGCACGTTCTGGACTCCGGACATGCAACGCGATATCCAGGGCATCGAGCACGACTACCCTGATCAGCTCGTCCCCGATGTGCACACTGCACTCGAAATTCTCCGGAGGCTGTGATGGCGGAAATCCAGGTCACCTACTGGCGTGACATTCCCTCGATGGTGGCCGCCCGTGAGGGTGACGATGTTGTGAAAGTGCCGCTGGCCCAGCGGTTTCAAGAGGCGATCGACGAAGCCGCCATGCGGCTCGGTGAGGTCGATGCTGATGCCTACCTCGCTGGCTGGACCAGGTCGGATTGGGAGGCGGTTGACGTCGATGCGGCAACTGCGGTGGCTCAACGTTCTGCCGCATTGGAAGAACAATGGGACGACGCCGCACTCACTGCCTATCTGGACGGCCTGAACGAATCATCCGTGTAGTCGTACGTAACCCCACGACAACGACGCCGCGAGCGCCAACCACACCTGGTAAGGGAGTAACAGCACCCCCCATACCGGTCCCGTGAGGAACGCAATGACCACGATGGGAACCGTGAGCGCAACCGCTGCCGATAGCGCTATCGCAGCGGTTGCCAACTCGTGGGGAACGTAGAACGAATAGGCCCAGGCCACAGCCATTGCAATGCTGGCGACGAGGAAGATCAGCAGCACGCTGACCCGGAACCCCGTGCTTTGCCAGACGACGACCGCTGCGACCACGGTCAGTGCGATGAAGTTGTACGGCCAGATGACACCGAACACCCATGGTGGTGGTTGCCACGATGGTTGCTCAAGCGATTGGTACCAGGTGGAGTCCGTGCCGACCCAGACACCGGAGAGCACTGCGTAGGCGATCACGGCAGTGATAACGAGCGCCACCGCACCGATGCGCCAGGTATCTACATTCATGACGATGAGGCCAGGGCCTTTGTGAGCCGAACGAAGAAGTCGGAAACTGATCCCTCCAACTCCAGGTCCTCTGGGCCGAGAAGTGCAGTGACATTTCCGTTCGCCCACCGCGCTAGCACCGTGGGCGTCGCTTTGCCGATCACATACCGAAGCTCGCCGATGATGCCGCCATCGGCGTGATACACCCCGATGAGTTCGATCGGGCGTTCTTCCATGACTCCAGTGTGGACGTTGGGTTCACGTGGAGCCAATAGGCTTGGCTCATGGCTGAAATCGAAGCGCTCATCGCCCGCGAAATCCTCGACTCACGTGGCAATCCGACCGTTGAAGTAGAAGTGCTGCTGGAAGACGACACCGTTGCCCGTGCAGCAGTTCCCTCAGGTGCCTCCACTGGCGCCTTTGAGGCGGCGGAGCGTCGTGACGGCGGAAGCCGCTACCTGGGCAAAGGCGTTCTCGAGGCAGTAACTGCGGTTGAGGAGGACATCGCACCGGAATTGATCGGTATCGAGGCCTCCGACCAGCGCTTGGTCGACCAAATCATGCTCGATCTAGATGGCACTCCCAATAAGTCCCGTGTCGGGGCGAACGCCATCCTCGGCGTCTCGCTTGCAGTAGCGAAGGCCGCGGCGTTATCGGCAGATCTGCCCTTGTTCCGATATGTGGGCGGCCCGAATGCGCACGTTCTTCCGGTGCCGATGATGAACATCCTGAATGGCGGCGCGCACGCCGATACCGGCGTGGACATCCAGGAATTCATGATCGCCCCGATCGGTGCGGCAACCTTCTCCGAAGCGTTACGCCAAGGCGCCGAGGTCTACCACTCGCTGAAGTCCGTTCTCAAGTCGGAGGGCTACGCAACGGGCCTCGGTGATGAAGGTGGCTTCGCCCCCGATCTTCCGAACAATCGTGCAGCGCTGGAACTCATCGGGCGTGCGGTCGAGGCCACGGGCTTGACGCTAGGGGCGGACATCGCTCTCGCGCTCGACGTGGCATCGACGGAGTTCTTCGCCGACGGCTCCTATCGCTTCGAGGGTGCCGACCGGTCCATGGAATGGATGACCGGGTACTACGAATCACTGCGGGAGGACTTCCCGCTCGTATCGATTGAGGACCCGCTCGCTGAAGACGATTGGGCCGGTTGGATTCACCTCACCGATGCCATTGGCGATGGCGTGCAGTTGGTGGGCGACGACCTATTCGTCACGAACCCCGAGCGCTTGGCCCGCGGTATCGCCGAGGGCGCCGCCAATGCTCTGCTCGTGAAGGTGAACCAGATTGGCTCGCTTACCGAAACCTTGGATGCGGTGGCCTTGGCGACGTCGGCCGGGTACGCCTCGATGATGTCCCACCGGTCGGGCGAGACCGAAGACACCACGATCGCCGATCTCGCTGTCGCGGTGAACTGCGGTCAGATCAAGACCGGGGCTCCGGCGCGGTCCGAGCGGGTAGCGAAGTACAACCAACTGCTGCGGATCGAGGAGGAACTGGCCGATGCCGGTCGATACGCAGGGAGCAGAGCCTTTCCCCGGCTTTCCAGCTGACCCGCTGGTGTGGACCACGATCGGTCATTGAGCAACGCGTGATCGGTGGGGCTTCTGGGAAAATTGGGGTTCACGTGACACGATCACCTCGTGGCGTCGACTTCCCCCGGTAGTCCCTCCGGCACTGGGCTGGGCGGCTCCATGACCAGTCGGGCATTGATTCTCATTGCCGTCTTCGCACTCCTGGTGCTGGCCCTATCGGTTCCGGTACGCGCCTGGTTGTCCCAACGGGCCGAGGTGGCTGCCCTTCGTGCGGATATCGCAGCCTCGAGCGAACGGATCGCCGAACTACAGACCGAACTCACTCGGTGGTCGGACCCGGCGTTCGTCGCCACCGAAGCGCGCCGGAGATTGCATTTCGTTCTGCCGGGGGAGATTGGCTACGTGACGATTTCCTCCGACGGCCGCCCCGCCGAGGCGGTGCTGTCGGAAGCCGCAGCCGCGGCTCCCCGGGGTTGGCATTCGGTGGTGTGGGAGTCGATCGAGCGTGCAGACGGACCGCCAATTGCGGCTGTGGATCCTGCCTCCTAGCGCGCAGCGCCTGCACCTATTGTCGAACCATGTCCGTAGATCCCCTGAGCGAGAACGATCGCGAGGCGGTGACGCGTCAATTAGGACGTGAGCCACGCGGCGCGCTGGGGGTAGCAGCTCGCTGTCCCTGCGGTGAACCATGTGTGGTGACCACGGCGCCCCGATTAGACGATGGCACACCGTTTCCCACTACGTACTACGTCACGTGTCCTCGCTTGACTAGCGCGATCGGTGGTATCGAGGGCAGTGGTCGGATGCGAGACATGGAGCATCGACTCAGTGTGGACGACGAACTCCGCGACTCCTACCGCGCAGCTCATGAGCGCTATCTGATGGAACGGTCTGCGCTGGGTGATGTTCCGGAAATCGAAGGGATAAGCGCAGGAGGGATGCCCACACGCGTGAAGTGCTTGCATGTGCTCGTCGGCCAGGCGCTGGCAAGCGGATCAGGTGTGAACGCCTTTGGTGATGAAGTGCTTGAGGAAGTGGGGCAGTGGTGGCAACCGCGCAGTTGCGCGGATGAGGTGCATGACACATGACGCGGTATGCAGCGATCGACTGCGGCACCAATGCGATTCGACTTCTGATCGCCGATGTGTTGAACGGCCGCCTCACTGAGGTGGATCGACGCATGCTCACCGTTCGTCTCGGTGAAGGGATTGACGCCACGGGGGAGTTCTCGTCGGCAGCTCTGGAACGCACGTTTGCTGCAGTCGAAGACTATGCACGAGAGATTGAACGGTTTGATGTGCGGGCTACGCGCATGGTCGCAACGTCAGCGTCGCGCGATGCACGCAATGCAGACGTCTTCATAGATGGCGTTCGTCGACGGCTCGGCATCGATCCAGAAGTGGTGGCCGGCGTGGAAGAGGCGGAGTTGTCCTTTATCGGCGCTGTCCGTGGCCTTTCGGCTTCCCTGCTCGAGTCTCCAGTCCTCATCTCGGACATCGGGGGTGGTTCGACGGAGTTCGTCCTAGGTGATGCTGGCACTGGCGCAATCACATCCATGTGCAGCGTGGATGTGGGATGTGTGCGGATGACCGAGCGACACCTTCAGGATGATCCCCCGAGTGCGGAGCAGATCGAGCAGACGGTTCAGACCATCGATGGAATCCTCGACCGAGCATTCGACCAAGTAGACGTGACGGACGTTCGGACTTTCGTGGGACTCGCAGGATCAGTGACCACGGTGGCTGCCCTGGCGCACGCGCTTCCGAACTATGACTCCTATGCCATTCACGGCTCGCTGGCGTCCTTGGCGCAGGTGGAGCAGGTAACCGAGCGACTGTTGGGCATGACTCGCGCCCACCGGGCGGCCGAACCGGTCATGCACCCCGGGCGGGTCGACGTAATCGCCGGGGGCGCCCTGGTGCTCCGGCAGATCATGCGCCGGCTTCCGATCGGCTTCGTGATCGCGAGTGAGACCGACCTACTGGATGGCATCGTTTACAGGCTCTCAGAGAAAGTGTCCTAGATCTCACACACAGATTTGATGTAACCGCTTGTGGAGACCCCCAATGTCCGGCCTACCATCCCCCTCGGGGTAGGGAGGCTCGATGGGAATCACCATCCGGGATGTAGCCGAGGCAGCAGGGGTCTCGACTGCCACGGTTTCGCGGGCCTTGCGAGGACTTCCGAACGTCGATGAGCGGACCCGCCGCCGCGTGCAGCAAGTTGCAGCCGATCTGGACTATGTCATCTCGCCGAGTGCCTCCAGGCTCGCATCGGGGCGAACCGGAAGCGTGGCGGTCGTCACTCCCTACATCGCGCGCTGGTTTTTCTCAACAGTGCTGTCCGGAGTGGAAGATGTGCTGCAAGAAGCCGACATGGATCTGCTTCTCACGTGCATCGGGGATCACAACAACCAGCTGAATCGTTCCGGGGTGGCACCACGGTTGCGCCGCCGAGTCGATGGGATCTTGATCATCGCGGTACCCCCGTCGGATCCGCAGTTGCGCGAGATCATTGATCTGGGGATGCCCACGTCCACCATCGGCCTCACCGTGGTGGGCGTACCCAGCGTGACGATCGACGACATTGCGGCAGCACGTTTGGCCACGCAACATCTCATCAATCTCGGTCATCAGCGAATCGGCATCATTGGCGGTTCACCCTCAGAGGCGCCTTTCACCGCCGAGTTCGATCGCGAGGCCGGCTTCGCGCAGGCGATGACGGCTGCGGGCTTACAGGTGGATCCGCTTCTCGAAGCGTTCGGCTATTTCACGATCGAAGGTGGCGAGGCAGCAATGACCGCCTTGCTGACGCAACCGACTCCGCCCACGGCCGTATTTGCTCTCAGCGATGAAATGGCATTCGGGGCCTTGCGCGCCTTGCGAGCGCACGGGCTGCGGCCGGGAGTAGATGTCTCGATCGTGGGAGTCGACGGACACGACATGTCTGAGCACTTGGATCTGACCACTGTGGTGCAGCCGGTCACGGATCTCGGTCGGATCGCTGCTGAGGCGCTCTTGGCGCAAATGCGCGATGGCGCGCCGGACATCGATCCAATTCGGGTGGCCACCCAACTCGTCGTGCGTGGGTCAACCGGCCCAGCGTCCGGATCAACTCGTGAGTGATCGTCTGACCGATAGCGAACAAAGCCAGACGTGGTGGAGCCGCGCGGCCGTTTATCAGATCTACCCACGCTCGTTCCGAGATGGGAATGCCGATGGTCTCGGTGATCTTCGAGGCGTGATCGAAGGTTTGCCCTACCTCGCGTCCCTAGGCGTCGACGCAGTGTGGCTTTCGCCGTTCTACCCGTCGCCACAGAAGGACGCTGGCTACGACGTGAGCGATCCGCGAGCGGTCGATCCGATGTTCGGTACGTTGAATGACTTCGCGGAACTGGTCGAGCAGGCGCATGAACGTGGCGTGCGAGTCATCGTGGACATCGTCCCCAACCATGTCTCGGCGAGCCATCCGTGGTTCGTGGAGGCGTTGAACTCGCCTGCAGATTCTCAGGCCCGCCGTCGCTTTCATTTCCTTGATGGTCGCGGTGAGTCGGGTGAGCAGCCGCCCAACAACTGGGAGTCAATCTTCGGTGGGTCTGCTTGGACTCGCGTCAAGGAGCCCAATGGTTCGTGGGGCCAGTGGTATCTCCACCTTTTCGATTCAACGCAGCCAGATCTGAACTGGGACAACGAGGAAGTTCGGGTAGATGCGCTCAACACTCTTCGTTTCTGGTTGGAACTAGGCGTTGACGGATTTCGGGTAGATGTAGCCCTCGGGCTAGCCAAAGACATGACGTATCCGGATCTCATTGACCCCATCGGCATGAGTCAGTCGTTGCGCTTCGACCTTGACCCCACGTCCGAGGAAGCTGCCCAACGGCGCGCGGGTTTGGCTAACTCCGCTTTGTTCGATCGCGATGAGGTGCAAGACATCTATCGCGAATGGCGTGCGCTCATGAACTCCTACGGCAACGACAAGATGGCGGTAGTTGAAGCTTGGGTGCCACCGGAGCGGGCATCACGCTACGTTTCTGAAGACACCCTTCATCAGATCTTCGGGTTCGATTTCCTCGTTGTTCCGTGGGATGCCCAGGTAATGCGCGACGTCATTTCGCGTGCCGTCGAAGCGGTATCCGTCGTTAGTGCGCCGCCCACGTGGGCGATGAGCAACCATGACTCGCCGCGGGTCGTGACTCGACTCGGCGATGGCGACCTAGGCCTGGCACGCGCCAGAGCACTCGCTCTAGTAGCCCACGCGTTACCGGGGTCTATCTACGTCTACCAAGGTGAGGAACTCGGCCTGTCCGATGTGGAGATTCCTGATTCCGCTCGGCAAGACCCGGTGTGGTTTCGCTCTTCGGGGCAGCAGAAGGGCCGCGATGGCGGCCGAGTTCCACTCCCGTGGTCCGGCTCCGTTCCCCCCTATGGCTTCACCGACCGAACCGACGCGCAGTTGTGGCTGCCGCAGCCGGACGGCTGGGCGAGCGCAACCATCGAGGCACAGGACATCGATCCGATGAGCACCCTCAATCTCTATCGAGCGAGTCTGGCGCTGCGGAAATCACACCCGGGGTTGGCCAGCGGTGAATTCGCATTCATCGAGATCGACGACCCAGGTCTGCTTGCGTTCCAGCGCGGAGCGGACGTCGTGGTCATCGCGAATACCCACCCTCATTGGGTTGAATCGCCGCGTTCGGGAATGGTGCTGCTGGCATCGGGACCGATCGAGGTTGGAGATAACGGCCTTCGAATCGGCCCCGACACAACAGTCTGGCTACAGACGTGATCTAGACGCGTTCTTAGACGATGCGTTCTTGCGCCCCGTCACTTTGGAACAGGTACGTACGCTCAGGTGATACGTGAACCGTTTCACCCATGCGTGGGGCCGCATGTGAACGATCTCGCGCAACGAGATTCACCGTGGATCCGTCCGATGCGGTCATGTCGCCATAGACAAACGTGTCGGCACCCAGTTCCTCGACGAGCGTCACTGTCATCGTCGCGCCGCCGTCGGTTATGTGCAGATCCTCCGGACGGATGCCGAGCAGTGCCGTACCGCCCCGAACCTGTTCCAGCCGCGAGCGCTCGATGGCGACGGTGTGGTCACCCATCGTCAGACCATCGCCGGTAACCGAGCTAGGAACAATGTTCATCGACGGTGAGCCGATGAACGTTGCTACGAAAGCATTCGCGGGCTCGTCGTAGAGCGCGCGCGGTGAGTCAACCTGCTGCAGAACGCCGGACTTCAAGACGGCCACCCGGTCACCCATCGTCATAGCTTCAACTTGGTCGTGGGTGACGTACACGGTGGTGGTTCCCAGGCGGCGCTGGAGCGCAGCGATCTGGGTGCGAGTTTGCACGCGCAACTTCGCGTCGAGGTTGGACAGGGGCTCGTCCATCAAGAACACTTGGGGCTCACGCACTATCGCGCGTCCCATTGCAACACGTTGCCGCTGCCCACCCGACAGTGCCTTGGGCTTGCGGTCCAAGTATTCGGTGAGGTCGAGGAGCGCTGCAGCTTCCTTGACTCTCCGATCGATCTCGTCTTTCGATACCTTTTGGATCTTGAGCGCGAAGGCCATGTTTTCGGCAACGGACATGTGCGGGTAGAGCGCATAGTTTTGAAAGACCATCGCGATGTCGCGATCCTTCGCGGCTACGTTCGTGACGTCTCGATCACCGATGAAGATGTTCCCGGCGCTGATGGGCTCTAGACCTGCCAGCATGCGCAGCGATGTTGACTTGCCACAACCGGAGGGGCCGACCAACACGAGGAATTCGCCCTCGCCGATGTCGAGATTCAAATGGGAGACCGCGGGCTCGGTAGACCCCGGGTAGACGAGCGAGACGTCGTCGAAGCGCACAGGCTGACTCATGGTGTTTCCTCTCACCGGCAGGTACGTGCCGGACGATCCGTTGTAAGAAGACGCCCTCGTGGGCTGCGATCTTTGATTGTTCCCCGACCCTACCCTCGCCCGTGCAACCGTTGGCAGGGGTTCGTGAAATGTGGTCCCCCGACGTCCTCCCTCATGCGCTCGCGTAACCAGGGCTGTGGATACCAAATCGTGATGCGTTACATGCCCATGTTGCATAGTTACAGGTTGCTTCCAGGCCTCAGGGGGGTCACCATGAACACGTTTACGCGCCGAGGACCTTCCTGGGCGTGACGTCAGGCAAGGAGAATCCATGACCGCAATCAAGCGGCGTCGTGGGATGACGCTCCTCGCAGGTGGGCTGGCAGCTGGAATGCTGCTTGCCGCGTGCGGTGGCAGCGACGATTCCGCGAGCGACACCACGGCCGAAGAAACCGCAGCGGAAGACACCGCAGCGGAGGACACCGGCGGTGACGAGGCCACCGACGGTGGCGACATGGCGGCGGGCTGCGAGGCCTACGCCGATTACATGGGCAACGAGGGCACCTCGGTCAACGTGTTCACCTCGATCCTTCCTCCCGAGCAGCAGCTGTTCGAGGAAGCCTGGGCACAGTTCGAAGAGTGCACCGGCATCGACATCGTGTACGAAGGCAGCGACCAGTTCGAAGCGCAGTTGCCGACTCGTATCGCCGGTGGCAACGCTCCCGACATTGCATTCATTCCGCAGCCCGGCCTGCTGGCCAAGCTCGTGGCTGATGGTGGTCCGGTTCCTGCTTCCGCTGGCGCTACGGCATTCGTCGATGAGTACTGGAACCCGGCGTGGAAGCAGTACGGCACTGTGGACGGTACCTTCTACGCCGCTCCGCTCGGCTCGAACATGAAGTCGTTCGTTTGGTACAACCCGCAGACGTTCGCTGCGAACGGCTACACCGTTCCCACCACGTGGGATGAGCTGTGGGCGCTGTCCGATCAGATGGTGGCCGATGGCATCAAGCCGTGGTGCGGTGGTCTGGAGTCCGGCGGTGCGACCGGTTGGCCGGCAACCGACTGGCTCGAGCAGGTCATGCTGCGCCTCTACGGTGGCGACGTCTACGACCAGTGGGTGAACCACGAGATCACCTTCCAGTCGCCTGAGGTCGAGGCCGCGATGGACGTCATCGCCGGCTGGATGAAGAACCCTGAGTACGTGAACGGTGGCTATGGCGATGTTCAGACCATCGCGATCACGCCGTTCCAGGATGCAGGAGCCGGTATCGCCGCAGGCACTGAGTGCGGCATGCTGCAGCAGGCGTCGTTCTACGCCAACTTCTGGCAGAACTTCGATGAGAGCGCGGTTGTCGGTCCGGAAGGCACCGCCTACGCGTTCTACCTGCCGGAGATCAGCTCCGATATTCCGCAGCCGGTCGTGGGTGGTGGCGAGTTCGTGACCGCCTTCTCCGATCGTCCCGAGGTTCAGGCTGTCCAGTCTTACTTGGCTAGCCCGGACTTCCACACCAATAAGGCCGCCCTGGGTAACTGGGTCTCGGCCAACAGCGGTGTGCCGCTGGACACCTACGCAGCTGGTTCTATCGATCAGCTTTCCGCTGAGTTCCTGACGAACCCGGATGGCATCTTCCGTTTCGATGCCTCCGACCTCATGCCGGCAGCCGTCGGTGCAGGTGCGATGTGGACCGAGATGACCGCATGGTTCGCCGAGGACAAGCCCACGTCCGAGGTGCTCGCGGATATCGACGCAGCGTGGCCGGCGTCCTGATTGCCTCTTTGAGGAATCACGGATGACGATCACAGTTCTGTGAATCGCTGACTGCCGGGGCCTGACGGGTATACCGTCCAAAGGCCCCGGCAGTCGGCTTTTCGAATCAGCTCACGTTGCACGGAGGGAGAGGCGTCAGGTGGAGGAACTGCTCCTCGGTCTAGAGAAGTTGTGGTCTGGCTTCTTGGGTATCGCAGCCTTCGGTGTCCTCATCGTGGTGCTGTTCTTCTTGGGCTCGCGTTTTCGGGGACGTTTCAGTCACCCGGCGGCGCTACTGATTTTCCTCGGCCCCGCAGTGGTCCTACTGATCATGGGCTTGATCGTTCCGGCAGTTCGGACCATCTCCGCTAGCTTCCAAAACTCCTCTGGCAAGGAGCCCGTCGGTTGGGCCAACTACCAGTGGATCTTCGATTCGCAGTCGGACGTCATCGTCAATTCGCTGCTGTGGATCGTGATCACTCCCATCGCGTCGACCGCTCTAGGTCTCACCCTCGCACTGCTCTTGGATCGCATGCGTCGAGAGTCCGTAGCTAAGTCTTTGATCTTCATGCCGATGGCCATCTCTTTCGTCGGTGCATCGATCATCTGGAGCCTCATTTACGAATACCGTGCTCCGGACAAGCCCCAGGTGGGCTTGCTGAGCCAAATCGTCATGTGGTTCGGCGTCGCCGACCCACCCAAGTGGCTTCTGTGGCAGCCATTCAACAACTACCTGCTCATGGTCATCATGGTGTGGATCCAGGTCGGTTTCGCGATGGTGGTCCTCTCGGCAGCCATTAAGGCAATTCCTGGCGACGTTGTGGAAGCAGCCGAACTCGATGGCGCGACGGGATGGAAACTGTTCTCCAAGGTCACGATTCCGATGATCCGTGCAACGTTGATCGTCGTTGTTACGACGATCATGTTCGCGGTGCTAAAGATCTTCGACATCGTGCGGGTTATGACCAACGGCAACTTCGGAACTCAGATCGTTCCGAATGAGATGTACGCGCAAGCCTTCGTGCAATTCGACATCGGAAGGGGTAGCGCTCTTGCGGTTGTCCTGTTCGTTGCGGTTATCCCGCTGATCGTCTTCAACGTGTACCAACTGAGGAAGGACCGGGCCACCCGATGAGCGTCGAAGCACATGAGATGCCGATTCTTCCCGACGTTGACCCGCTTGAGAAGGAGTCGATCCCGCAGGCGGCACGCCGCAAGCTGAGCAGCCCTTGGGCATCGTTCGTGGTCGTTGTCATCACTTTCCTATGGACTATTCCCACACTTGGCCTACTCGTCACGTCACTGCGGCCTGCAGCGGATGCGCAGAACTCCGGCTGGTGGACGTTCTTCGCCAACCCTGCTGTCACGTGGAGTAACTACGCGGAAGTCCTCACCGGCGGTAACACCATCCCCAATGGGATCACCCCGTACTTCTTTAATTCCTTCGCGATCGCGATTCCCGCCGCCATATTCCCGCTCACGCTGGCGTGCATGGCCGCTTACGCCCTCGCGTGGGTGCGCTTCAAGTGGTCCACAGTTGTCTTTTTCACGATCTTCGCACTGCAGGTGATTCCGCTGCAGATGTCGCTGCTTCCTCTGCTGCAGATGTTTAATTTGGGCTGGAGTCTGGGACCCATTCCCATCTTCCCCGACTTAAATCGACCGGGATCAGAGCAGTCCCTCCTAGCCGGCACGTACATCCCACTGTGGATCGCCCACACCATGTTCGCGCTGCCGCTCGCGATCTTCTTGATTCACAACTTCATCGCGCAGTTGCCGCGTGACTTGATGGAAGCTGCCCGGGTGGATGGTGCCAGCCACTTTCTGATCTTCCGCAAGATCGTCTTGCCGCTGTCGGTGCCTGCCATCGCTTCGTTCGCGATCTTCCAGTTCCTCTGGGTCTGGAACGACCTTCTCGTGGCATTGACGTTCGCCGGCGGCACGCCCGACGTAGCTCCGGTCACGGCGTATCTCGCCAATGTCAAGGGAACGTACGGGGCGCAGCTTCACTTGATCACCGCCGGCGCCTTCATCGCGATCGTGGTGCCGCTGATTGTGTTCTTCGCGCTGCAGCGGTACTTCGTCCGAGGCCTGCTCGCCGGCTCGGTCAAGGGCTAGCGTTTATCCCGGAATCCGGGACGTCGGCGTTGTTCTTCCCCCCATGCATCCGAATGTGGTCTTTTTTCCCGCAGGCCTCCCGCAGATATGGTCTGGATCAATCGTTTTGTAGGGAAGGCAGACATGGACAACGACGACGCTGCTGGTGCGCTGGATCTGACGATCCCAGCGGACTTCGAGATGGGAGTGGCCACGTCGGCGTGGCAGATCGAAGGCGACCTGCCCGGTCGCGGACGCTGCAATTGGGACGACTTCGCGGACACCCCCGGGAAGATCGTCGACGGCGCCAGCGGAGATCCCGCCTGCGATCACGTCCACCGGCTGGAAGAGGACCTCGAACTCCTCGACTGGCTCGGCGTCGACGCCTACAGCTTCACGTTCAGTTGGGCCCGCGTGATTCCCGGTGGGGTGGGGCAACCGAGCACCGCGGGCCTGGACTTCTACGACCGACTCGTCGATGGCCTCCTCGCGCGCGGCATCCGCCCCTTTGCCACCTTGTTCCACTGGGACACGCCCTCAGAGCTCGAACAGGCGGGCGGGTGGACGAACCGCGCTACCGCGGAGGCCTTCGCCGATTACGCTTCGGTGCTCGCAGAACACTTCTCCGACCGCATCGAGCGCTGGGCGACCCTCAACGAGCCGTGGTGTCCGGCATTCCTGGGCTATGCGGCCGGCTACTTCGCACCTGGCAGGACCGAGGGCGGCGCCGCACTCTCAGCCGCCTACCACTTGATGCTCGGTCACGGGCTGGCTATCGAGCGGCTGCGATCGGCGGGGGCCCGCAACCTCGGGA
>JAQCBM010000244.1 GCA_027729865.1 Actinomycetota bacterium | reverse complement strand
ATCCACGGTGGTGGTTTGGACCTGGTGTTCCCCCACCACGAAAACGAGATCGCGCAATCGAAGTGCGCGGGAGACGGCTTCGCGAACTACTGGCTACATAACGCGTGGGTGACAACGGCCGGGGAGAAGATGAGTAAGTCCCTCGGCAATTCACTGCTCGTGTCCGAGGTTGTGCAACGCGTCCGTCCGATTGAGCTGCGCTACTACCTCGCCGGTGCGCACTACCGATCGATGCTCGAGTTCTCCGATGAGATGGTCAACGACGCCGGTCAGGGCTTTAGGCGCATCGAAGGGTTCATCACCCGCGCGATGGAAGCACTCGATGTCACCGCCATCGATGTGGACCCGAGCGCCAGATCAGAGGCCTTCGATGCGGCGATGGACGACGACATCAACACACCGCAAGCACTCGCCGCCATTCATGGCACCGTGCGCGATGGCAACGCCGCGCTTGCCGCAGGGGATCTCGAGGCAACGCGCACTGCCGTCACGTCGGTCGTTGCGATGCTTGATGTTCTCGGTCTCAACCCCGCGCAGTGGCAGTCCGCAGGATCCGATGAGCGATTGACCGACGCGGTCGATGGCCTTGTGAAGGTCGCCCTCGACCAGCGCCAGGCTGCGCGCGAGCGCAAGGACTACGCGGCAGCCGATGGCATCCGTGATCAACTCACTGCGATGGGTATCGCCATCGAGGACACCCCCGAGGGTCCGCGTTGGTCGCTGGCAGACAGAGCAGCCGATACGACGGAAGCGAACGACGATGGCAGGTAACTCCCAGCGTCGCGGAGCGATGCGCAAGGGCGCCAAGAAGAAGGGCGCGGGCGTTGGCTCTGGCGGCCAGCGCAAGGCGAGCCTGGAGGGCAAAGGCCCCACTCCGAAGGCCACTGAGCGCGCGCACCACCCTGCCGCCAAGAAGGCTCGCAGGATCGCCAAGGACGCTCCACGCACGCGTGCCTCGAGCAAGGCCGCGAGCAAGACCGCCAGCAAGGCAACGGGCGATGTGGTGATCGGGCGTAACTCGGTGGTGGAAGCACTGCGCGCGCGCATCCCCGCTACCGCGCTGTATTTGCAGGTTCGCGCCGACCCCGATGACCGGTGGCGTGAGTCGATTTCGCTGGCCCGCGAGCAGGGCATTCCAATCTTCGAAGGGTCACGCACCGATCTCGATGCCCTTGCGCATCTTGGTTTGCACCAAGGTCTGGTGCTCGCAGTTCCCGAATACGAATACGCGCACCTGGATGACATCGCCACGGGCAACCTGCTGGTGATGCTGGATGGCATCACCGACACCCACAACGTGGGAGCAATCGCGCGATCGGCCGCGGCATTCGGGGCAGCCGGACTTGTTCTTCCCTCGCGCAGATCCGCGGGTATCACCGCATCGGCGTGGAAGGCGTCAGCAGGTGCGCTCTCACGGCTTCCCGTTGCACGAGTCACAAACCTGCGCGTTGCGCTGGAGGAGCTTCACACCGAGGGTTGGATGTCGATCGGACTCGATGCAGATGCTGAGTTGAGTTTCGCTGACATCGATCAGGACGTGATCACCGGCAAAGTGGTGATCGTCATCGGCTCCGAGGGTGAAGGCATCTCCCGGCTGCTCGCGCAAACGTGCGATTTCCTCGTTCGCATCCCGATGGTGCACGAGCAGGAGTCCCTTAATGCCAGTGTTGCCGCAGGCATTGCATTGAACTCGGTTTTCAGCCGTCGCTAGCCCGCTTCTCCGCACGATCAGCGGGTGACTTCCGGTCGCACCACTGCGCGAACGCAGGGAATACCAAGACCGACAGCGCGCCTGCGCCCACCATCGCGGCGGCACTTGCTTCGGTCATCAGACCTAGCTCCACATGGATAGTCGTGACCGCGACGATGATCGGTAGGCCCGTTGCCACGAGTGCGGCGAACCGTCCGCGCTGCCACGGATCCGGGATCGCGGAGCGATACAACACGAACTGCGGTAAACCGCGCACCACCGCGAGCAGCAGGAAGAAGACGATCATCGGCAGCGGGTTCTCGATGATCGACCCCACATCGAGACGGGCGCCGGAGACCACGAAGAACAGTGGAATGAAGAAGCCGAAGGCGATCGCTTCGATTCGAAGCTCGACCGCAGATTCTTCCGATTGTGGGACGTACCGCCGCACGATCACACCGGCGATGAAGGCGCCCAGGACAACGTCGAAACCGAATACGCCCGCGGTTGCGAGCAGTCCGATGAGCAGCACCATCGCTAACCGCACGCCGGTCTGTGAACTTGAGCGGTGACCACTCTCGATGAGTTGAGCGACCTTCTCGTTCATGAACCGGCGCGGGATCGCCGCCAAGATCAACGCGATCAACCCGAAGCCGATCAGCGTGGACAGCGCCACGAAGGAGTTCTGCGTTCCTAGCAGGATGGAGATCGCGATGAGTGGTCCGAGTTCTCCCACTGCACCTGCCGCCATGAAGAACCGCCCTAGGGGTGTCTTGAGCGTTCCGCTGTCGCGAAGTTGTGGCAGCAGTGTGCCTAGCGCAGTCGAGGTGAGAGCGATGGCAACGGCGAGGTAGTCCTTGACCAAGCCGGTGGCGAACAAGATGCCAACCAAGAGAACCGCCAGGGCCAAGGAGACGAGCCAGCCGGAAACCGCCAACTTGCCGCTCGTGCCGCGCAGCACGCGCCCCTCGAGTTCGAGGCCGGCCAGGAAGAACAGCATGCCCAAGCCGAGGTCGGCGAGCAGGTTGATGGAAGCATCAATTTCGATCCACCCAAGCACCTGCGGTCCGAAGACGATCCCGAGAGCGATGAGTAGGACCGCTCCCGCCACTCGTATTCGGGTGAGTCCCAGGATGAAGGGGACTGCGGCAGAAATGCCGGCAATGACGAGAAGGCTGAGGAGTTCACGCTCGAGGTCCACCAGCGAAACTTAGGGGTTAGGCCTTGTCGGTGGGGACGATGATCCGTAATTCTTCGGTTACGTCCCCGGGTTCACCGCTGCGCGAACCGATCACGCTGCGCTCATCGGGCTTGGCTACCAACACTGTGTCCACGTAACTGCGCACAGCATCGAGGAACGGAACGCTCTGCCCGGCCTGCTCGGACATGAACCAGCGGTGCTCGAGGATCTCGTGAAACATCTGCGCCGGCTCCATGCGCGAGCGCAGGTTTCCGGGCACTTCCGCCATCGCTCGCTCGAATCGCTCGGACACCCACTGGTGCGCGGCGATCTCCTCGTCTTCGGGGCCGAGTCCGATCTTCACTCGGTAGGAGTCAAGGTCGTTGAGCAGCCGGCGCGCCTGGTTCTCCTCGACGTCTAGCCCGGTCAAGCGGATGAGTCGCCGTGAATGGTGACCTGCGTCCACCACCTTCGGTTGCACGGTCATGTGCTCGCCATCCTGAGCAGTCATCACCTGCAACTCGGCGAAGTCGAATCCCAGATCGTTCAAGCGGCGGATGCGTGCTTCGAGCGGATAGCGGTCCTCGCGCGAGAAGACGATCGGACTGGTGATTTCCTGCCACAAAGTGTCGTAGCGGGTTCGCAGGCTCACGCCGATCACGATCGGATCGAGATCGTGCTGGAGCTTCTCACCCGCCTGCAGGTCCATCAGTTCGCCGGCGACGTTCGTTGCTGCCGTCTCGAGGTCGTATGTGCGTTGTCCGTCGGTCAATGCTCCGTGCAGCTCACCGGTCTCCGCATCGACCAAATACGCGGCGAACGCACCTGCGTCGCGGCGGAACAGCGTGTTGGATAGCGAGCAGTCATTCCACGAGAAGCCGGTTAGGTGCAACTGCACGAGCAGCACCGCAAGTGCATCGAGCAAACGATCGGCCGTCTCGGCGCGCAGCGTCGATGAGAACAACGCAC
>JAQCBM010000005.1 GCA_027729865.1 Actinomycetota bacterium | reverse complement strand
CGGTGAATCGATCTACGGCGATACCGGCGTGCAGCGCGACGTCTACGTCTTGAGGGGATCGGTTCAACAGGGCAATTCCGGTGGGCCGTTGACGGATGAATCCGGCGAAGTCCACGGCATGGTTTTCGCTTCGGGTCTTGAGGAACAAGATGCCGCCTACGCTCTTACCGCCGATGAGATTCGAATCGCACTTGCGTCCGCCGGCACCGCGGATAGAGCCGTGTCCAATGGCTCATGTGAGTTGCGCTAGCTCCTGAAGTACCTGCTCCACGTTGATCACGGCGGGCACGGAGTTACGCATTTGTGCGTCGATGAGTCTGTCCCTCGCACGAGATGCGATGCGCCGTTGACCGGTTTCGTTACCGCGCGCCCGTTGCGTGAGGGCAGCCCCCCACTGAGCAAGGGCCTGCCACGCATCACGTTCACTCTCGGGGCACGACTTCCATCGCTGCTCGAAGACTTCATGAGCATGAAAGGGAAGGCCCTGCTGTAGGTAGTCCATCGCCTCGTTCCAGGCATCAACCGCACTGATCTGCGCTCGGTCAGGAACAGTGGGGAAGGCGTTCGGATCACCGACATCGAGTGGGCGACCGAGTCGATCGCGCGGTCTTTCGCTACTGATGGTCACGTGCAAAGAGCGCGGTCGACTACTTTCCTACGGCTGATTGCCCGAGTGCCTGGGAGACAGCCTCAGAAGTTGCCTTCCACTCCTTCTCGGCCACGTGCATGCCGGTGATCTTGCCCGAGCGAATCTTGGCAACGGCGGCTGCGACTATCGCGACAAGCACCAAGATTCCCGTGACGATCAAGAAGCCGGCCCACACGGGAAGGCCCATGGCCGCGAAACCGAACGCCAGGGCAATGAGGCCGAACAGGCCAGCAATGGAGAGCGCGCCGAGGGCCAGCAGGCCGAATACTGAGACAACCGCCACTTGCTGTCCGGTGGCCTGTACCTCTGTTCGGGTAAGGGCGACCTGCGCGTTCAGCAACGTCTTCGCATCACGAACAACGTTCGAAATGAGCGATCCCAGGCTTGGTTGGTCGGCCATGGTTCCTCCGTCGGTGGTGCTCGGGCGCAACTATCCCGAGCAGGTTAGCGCTGCTAGCTACCGGTCGTCCGGCCGACTAGCGTCCTGACTCATGATCCAGCAGGTTGATGTGGCCATTGATTGCCGCGATTTAGCGAGCATGTCGAGTTTTTGGACAGGGCTCTTGGGCTATGACCGGCCCGAACCGATGGATGACCGGTATTGGGCTGCGACCCACTCGCTGGGAGCTGGTCCGCGCCTGGTCTTCCAAACCGTCGACGACGCCCCATCAGGAAGCAAGTCGCCGTTCCATATCGATGTTCACGTGGACAACGTCGAGGAAGTGGTGGAACGAGTGATCGAACTCGGTGGCAGCCGAATCGACGCCGATCCCATCACCGAGGCGGGATCCACCTGGGTGCGGTGCTCAGATCCGGAAGGCAACGTGTTGTGCGTGGTGCAGGCGCGCTGACCTCGGCTCGTTGTTAGTCCTCGCCGCTGCTGGTCTCCAGCCCCGTGGCGATCAAATTCATAACGGTCGGATCGGCAAGCGTGGTGACGTCGCCCATGTCGCGATGCTCCGCGACATCTCGGAGAAGTCGACGCATGATCTTGCCCGAGCGAGTCTTGGGAAGTTCCGGAACAACCATGATCTGCCGAGGCTTGGCGATCGGACCGATCTCATGTGCAACATGATTGCGTAGGTCCTGGACAAGTTGCTCACCCTTAGCGGTTTCCTCGGGCAAACCGCCGCGAAGGATCACGAAAGCGACGATCCCCTGTCCGGTCGTTTCATCTGCTGCACCGACAACAGCGGCTTCGGCAACCGCTTCATGCGATACGAGCGCTGATTCAACTTCGGTGGTGGAGATGCGGTGCCCCGACACGTTCATGACGTCGTCCACGCGGCCCAGCAACCAGATCGCACCGTCGTCGTCCAACTTGGCGCCATCGCCCGCGAAGTACATGCCCGGGAATCGCGACCAGTACGTCTCCTTGAAGCGCTCCGGATCGCCCCAAATGCCACGCAACATCGACGGCCAGGGCTCGGTCAGCACCAGATAGCCGCCACCGCCGTTACCGACCGGCGTTGCGTGGTCGTCCACGACAGCCATTCCGATTCCCGGGAGGGCACCCATCGCCGAGCCGGGCTTGCATCCAGTGACTCCCGGTAGCGGACTGATCATGATCGCGCCGGTCTCGGTCTGCCACCACGTGTCCACGATCGGACAGTTGTCTCCACCGATCACCTCGCGGTACCACATCCATGCCTCGGGGTTGATCGGCTCGCCGACCGATCCCAGCAAGCGCAGCGACGACAGATCGTGAGACTTGGGGAGTTCATCGCCCCATTTCATGAACGTGCGAATCGCCGTTGGCGCCGTGTAGAACAGCGTCACCTTGTGTCGTTCGATGATGTCCCACCAGCGATCCTTGTTCGGGGTATCGGGTGTGCCTTCGTAGACGACCTGTGTCACGCGATTGGCGAGCGGCCCGTACACGATGTAAGAGTGCCCGGTCACCCACCCGATATCGGCGGTGCACCAGTACACGTCCTCGTCGGGTTTGAGGTCGAAGACGTTCCGATGCGTGAACGCGGCCTGGGTGAGATAGCCACCGCTGGTGTGCAGGATGCCTTTGGGTTTTCCGGTAGTGCCGGATGTGTACAAGATGAAGAGCGGGTGCTCGGCGTCGAAAGCTTCGGGCTCGTGTTCAGTGGATTGTTGTTCGACGAACTCGTGCCACCAGATGTCGCGATCGGCATTCCATGCGACGTCGCTACCGGTGCGGCGCACCACCAACACGTTGCGTACCGAGGGTGTCTCGGCAACCGCCTCATCCACGGCTGGTTTAAGTGCCATCGCCGAACCCCGACGGTTCTGCCCGTCGGCGGTGATGACCAATACGGCCTGGGCGTCGTCGATACGACTGCGAAGCGCTTCAGCGCTGAAGCCAGCGAACACAACCGAGTGCGCGGCACCGATACGCGCGCAGGCGAGCATCGCGACTATCGCCTCGGGGATCATCGGCATGTAGATCGCAACTCGATCACCGGCAGTGACGCCAAGTTCGGTGAGGGCGTTAGCTGCCTTGCAGACCTCGTCCTTCAACTCCGCGTACGTGATGTCGCGACGGTCTCCAGGCTCACCCTCGAAACGGATCGCCACTTGGTTCCCGAAGCCGTTGTCCACGTGCCGATCTACGCAGTTGTAGGCGACGTTCAACCTGCCGTCGGCGAACCACTTCGCGAACGGTGCGTCGGACCAGTCGAGAACCTCGGTGAAGTCAGTTGCCCAACTGAGGTAGCGAGCCTGCTCAGCCCAAAAGCCGAGACGGTCCTGCGCCGCCTCGTCATACATAGCCCCGGTCGCGTTCGCCTGGGCGGCGAACTCTGCGGTGGGCGGGAAGACCCGGTTCTCGTGCAGCAGGTTCTCGAGGGCTTCTTGGCTCACGGCGGTCCTTTCGATGATTCGCGAGACTCCACTAAACCAAATCACCCGCCATAGCGTGAGGGAAATCGGGCAACGAGACCCCGCTAGCGTTCGGGCGTGACCGGTCATCTTGCGCAAGCCGTGGTGCGTTGGGCAGAGGTTCCCGAGGTTTCACACGCCCTGACAACCGGCCGAGCAGCGATCGACGAACTCCTGTGGCGCCGAGATATTCGGTCCGCAGCGGCGGAAGTCACGGCAGCCTCCAAGATCACCGGGGCGCGAGATTCCGCAGCGATGGAGGGTGCGGACATTGCGGCTACCGAGGATTCCCCGATGGGTCGCGTGCTGGCTGCAGCCCAGGCGGTTACCGGGGAAGTACCCGCGGTTGTCGATACCTGGTCGAGTGCACCTTTGCAGGTGCTGGCTCGCTTGCATTCGGTTGCCGCCTTCCAACATGTGGCGCCCGATCAGTTGGGTCGGCCACGTGTGGGTGACGAAGTTGCGGACGATCCGTTAAATCTGGGGCCGGCACCTGAGAACACGGCACTACGGCTGACGTTGCTTGCTGATCTTGTGGCCGATTCCACCGACATACCCGCGCTCGCCGTTGCGGGAATCGCGCATGCCGAGATCGCCGGCGCTCGCCCGTTCGTATGGGGTTCGGGATTGGTGGGGCGCGCCGTTGTGCGTGTTGTGTTGGCTGCGCGCGGCGTGGATCCGTCGTCGTTCTCCATCCCGGAGGCGGGAATGATGCAGCTGGGTCGCCCTGCCTATGTGCGTGCGCTTCGCGCGTACGAGGCGGGGAATGTGGACGAGTACCTAGTGTGGTTCGGTCAAGCGATCGAGCTAGGTGCGCAGCGCGTAAGCCCCCCTTAGTCGCCGAGACCTGCAGTTTGCGTCATTTTTGAGCCGATTTTTGACGCAAACTGCAGGTCTCGATGCAGGATTCGAGAGGGCTGTGGATTGTTGTTTGCACTCCCGCTCGCGACCGCTCACGATCTAGTGGCATGTCGTCTGCATCTGAGCCGCAGCTGCCCACCCTCGCCTTCATGATCGACGCCGAGCGCGCCGGCCTCACCCGCGATCAGGTGCGACAACGCCTGCGGTCAGGCGACTGGAGTCGGCTCACCCGGGGTGCCTATCTACCCGATGCCGGTGAGTGTCTTGATGATCAAGTCGAACACGAACGCCGCAGAACCGAACATGGGTTGCGCGCGATTGCTGCGGCATCGCGCAATCCAGGAACGGTCGTCACGGATGCGAGTGCTGCGCTACTACATGGACTCCCGATTGAGCGAGTCCCATCGAATGTTCAGTTGGCTGTGCCGCCAGGTGCATGGTCAGGAACGCGTAGCGGAATCGACTTTCGTATTCGAGATTTGGCCGACGACGACGTCCGATACGAGCGCATCCCCGTTGCTTCGGCGCAGCGGTGCTGGATTGACATGACGCGGCACGGCACTCTCGCCGAATCACTGGTGACCGGGGATGCCGCGATGGGAGCGGGCCTGCTGTCAGTGGAGTCGGTGATGAGCGACCTCGACCGTTGGCGGGGGCAGCGGGGATGTCGACGGTTGGCACGTGCGCTGCAGTTCGTGGACGGACTTCGTGAATCGCCGTTGGAGTCGTCGTCGTTCGCGTATTTCATTGACAGGGGTGTGCCTCTGCCACGCATGCAGGTGGAGATTCGCAGCGAGAGGGGTGTGTTTGTCGCGCGAGTGGATTTCCTGTGGGATGCGGCGCGATTGGTGGGCGAGGCCGACGGCAAGGTCAAGTACTTCGAACGCGAACAGCTCTACGCCGAGAAGCGGCGAGAGGACCTCATTCGGGCGCAAGGCTTTCAGGTGGTCCGGTGGGGGTGGGCGGATCTTCGCGGTCCGGCGCTGGCTCGGAGGCTGCGGGCGCACCTCACTTAGCGCCGAGACCTGCAGTTTGCGTCAAAATTCGGCCCGAAAATGACGCAAACTGCAGGTCTCGACGCAAGGGGTTATGCGCGCAGCGCGCGTCGGCGCACGTACCAGGTCAGCCCTAGCGCGACAGCACCCACAGCAACCCCCGCACCAGCGGCCACTGCCTGCCGCGGCTCAATGGTGCGTCGCATCGCAACCGGCCGCTTGAAGTCCACAACCGGCCAATCCCGCTCGATTGCCACAGCGCGCAGGGCCGCATCGGGATTCACTGCAACCGGATGCCCCACAGCATCGAGCATCGGCAGGTCGGTGAAGGAATCGGAGTAGGCGAAACATTCATCAAGGTCGTACCCGCGCTCTGAAGCCAAAGCGCGCATCGCTTCGGCCTTTCCTTCGCCGTAGGCGTAGTAGACGATTTCGCCGGTGTAGCGACCGTCCTCGATCGCTACCTGCGTACCGATCGCCAGGTCCGCGCCCAGTCGCGCACCGATGGGTTCCACCACGTCGGTTCCCGATGAAGAGATGATCACGATGTCTCGCCCAGCTGCGCGATGTTCGGCCATCAAGTCCAGAGCCTCTTGATAGACCATCGGGTCGATGATCTCGTCGAGAGTCTCAGCAACGATCTGCTGGACCTTTTCGACTTCCCACCCCGTGACTAACTTGGACATGTAATCGCGCATGGATTCCATCTGATCGTGGTCCGCGCCCGAGGTGTGGAACATGAACTGCGCGTACACGCTGCGGATCACGTCAGACCGACCGATCAGACCCTCTTTGTAGAAGGGCCGCGCAAACGCGAACGAACTCGACTTGACCAGGATCGTTTTGTCGAGATCAAAGAACGCCGCGGTGGGCGTCTGCTGCGTCACACTGCCACGGTATCGGTCGAAGGTGAATTCCCAGTGGACATGACTTGTCCCCTGCCGGTCGCACATGGCTGACGCAGACATATCCACAGGTGGAAAATTCGGGGTTTCCTTCGGCGACTGTGAGACCGCAGGGTGGCTACATGAATGAACACCCACTCCTTGTTTCCTCATCCTTGCCCTTGATCGATGAGGTGGTTCGACTCGCATCCACCGTTGCCCTGGAAGTGCAGGTTGCGCCAGATCTATCGGCGGCGGCTGCGCACTGGTTGGGTGCGCCGCTGGTGATCATCGGATCCGATGTTGTCACTGACTCGAGTTCGCTGGGTCGCCGAGCTCGCGTGATCGTTGCTCATGTGGAGAACGACGACGACGATGCGCTCACCCAACGTGACATGTGGCGATTCGCAGTCGAGGTGGGCGCCGAACACGTTGTGGAACTGCCCGATGGCGAACGCTGGTTGTTGGAATCGCTGCGCGAATGCGCCGAGGGACCCCCGCGCAACGGCACCGTTGTGGCGGTGCTCGGTGGTAGCGGCGGTGTGGGCACGTCCACCCTCGCGGTGAATACGGCTGTGACGGCTTCGCGCACCGGCTTGCGTTCGCTGCTCGTCGATGCGGATCCCTGGGGCGGAGGACTCGACCTGGTCCTTGGCGCAGAAGACGTCACAGGGGCGCGCTGGTCGGATCTGCATAACGTCAGTGGTCAACTGCCGTCCGGTCATCTCGACGCTGCGTTACCGCGGGTGTCGGACATATCCGTGCTTGCGTGCACGCGAACAGACGATGGTCTGCCTGCGCACGAAACGATGACCGCAGTACTGCAATCCGGACGGCGATCACACGATCTGGTGATCGTGGATTGCTCACGATGCGCTGACGATCTGCTCGCGGTGGTCTTGGGCTCGTGCGACGCCGCAGTGTTGCTCGTGGGAGACCACGTCCGGGCAACTGCAGCAGCAGCTCGGCGCCACTCGTGGCTACGGACCAAGGTGGGAACTGTTCGACTCGTCCAAGCCTGTAGCCCACGCGGAATCAGCTCGGATGATGTGTCGCGAGCTTTGGGCGTGGAACTCGTCGCGAGTATTCCGCACGTTCCCTCGATGACGATCCGCGCAGATGAAGGAGACCTGCCGTCGCTGCCTCGCTCTTATGCGGCCGCATGCGAAGCGATCGTCGAGAGTGTGGGCGCAGGCGCCCAGCGAGTGCGTCGGCAGCGTGCAGCATGACCACCGCTTCTGTTGCTACAAACCCGCAGGCGGCCAGTGTTTCCAGTGGTGTGGCAGATCGGGTTCGTGCCCGGCTGCTCTCCCAAGGGCGCGAGGCAAGCGCCGCGAACGTGGTGCGAGCACTGCGCAGCGAAGGCATCGTGCTCGACGAGACGAGCCTGCTGGATGTGGTGGGCGCGGTCCAGCGTGAACTCTTGGGAGCCGGGCCGCTGGAGAAGTTGTTCGTCGAGCCGGGTGTCACGGACATCTTGGTCATGGGTGATGGTCGGGTGTGGATCGATCGCGGGCATGGCTTGGAGGATCACGGGCGCTTGTTCAGTGACGACGCCCATGTGCTGCGTATCGCGACGCGGCTCGCCGGCTGGGCTGGGCGACGACTGGACGAAGCCTCTCCGTTCGTCGACGCCCGGCTCCCAAATGGCATCCGGTTGCACTGCGTCATGGCGCCGATTGCAACCGACGGAACATGCATCTCGCTGCGAATCCCACGCTCCGGCGGTCTCACGATCGAGCAACTCGTTGAATCCGGGTCACTTGATGCGCAAGGAGCCGACGTCATCACCGAACTGATCGCGGAAAAACGCTCCTTCTTGATCACTGGGGGAACCGGTAGTGGCAAGACCACTGTTCTTGGTGCGATGCTGTCGATGGTGCCTCCGGCTGAACGCATCGTCGTCGTTGAAGACACCGCCGAGCTGCAACCGGACCATCCGCATGTGATCCGAATGCAGTCGCGTCCACCCAATATCGAAGGCGCGGGGCACATCTCGATGCGTGATCTGGTGCGTCAAGCCCTGCGCATGCGCCCGGATCGAATCGTGGTGGGTGAGGTGCGGGGTGCGGAGGTTGTCGATCTGCTGACCGCCCTGAACACTGGACACGAAGGCGGATGCGGCACGGTGCATGCGAACTCCCCAGCCGATGTGCCCACCCGTATCCAAGCTTTGGGGTTGATGGCCGGAGTTCCAAGGGATGCGGTCACCGCGCTCTTGGTCTCAGCGGTTGATGCAGTGGTGCACGTGCAACGCGATAGTGCAGGTCGACGAATCGTGGGCAGCGTGCAGACCTTGCACGAATCGCGCAGAGGGTGCGTGGTGACTCCGATTTATGAACGTGAACCATCAGTGTGCAGACCGGCGTGTTGATCGCATCGATTGCCGGCATCGCGATCGCGCTCGCGGTGTGGTTAGTGATTCCCTCGGTCTCTCAGCAGCGAGTGATGTCAGTTCATGGGCGTGATCCGGTAAGTCGTGACCTACTGGCAACCGCGTGGAGCAGGCGACGGCGCACTGGTCCATCGCGCACCGAGAAGTTGGGCGCCGCGCTGCGCACCTTGTCCTCTGAACTGCGTGCCGGCACCACGCCTGGTGAAGCGTTGGCTCGCGCTGCAGGCGAGCCACCCCTGTGGCCGAATGCGCTCGCGGCCTCCCGGTTCGGTGAGCCGGTCGATGCGGGATTCATGGCTGATGCCGAACAAGACCGCGAATTGGCAACGTCCCTGCGTCAACTCGCGGCGTGCTGGCATGTGGGTGTGACTCGCGGCTCGGGTCTTGCGGTCTCGGTTGAAAGGCTCGCGCTGTCCTTACGTGCCCAACATGAACTGCAGAGCACGTTGCGAAATGAATTGGCCGCCCCGCGTGCAACGGGTCGAATGCTGGCGTTCTTGCCCGTCGTAGGTGTGGCCATGGGTTATCTGCTCGGCGCAGATCCGATCGCGTGGTTCCTTGGATCTTCGGTGGGCGCCATGATCTTTGCCGTTGCGTTAGCCCTCACGATCGCCGGAACGGTGTGGACACGACGCATCGTTCAGCGGGTAGAGCGGGGCTTGGTGTAGCTGACGTGGGACTTCTCAGCGCTGTGATCATCGCCTCGGCCGTTGCGCTGTGGCTCAGTTCGCCCAGTAGAGATCGAGTTGCGGCTGTACTCGGCGAGCTCGCACCCATGGCCGATTCACCGTCGCGAGTGCGACGCAAACGACGCAATGACCAACGCCAGGACACCAGCGGCTCGCTGTTGGGGCAAGCGCCCGTGGTTGCGGACTTGCTGGCAACCGCCATTGCAGCCGGCGCCACGGTTCCCGAAGCGATGAGCGTGGTGGCCCAGGCCGTAGGCGAACCCATGCGTGCTCGCTTGCGAGCGGTCATGACCGCGATGGACATGGGTGCCGATCCGCACTCCGCGTGGTCATCCTGGCTCGATGAACCGGCGCTATCGCCGATCGCCCAAGCCATCATCCGATCCCAGCACAGCGGTTCACCGTTGAGCACAGTCCTGGACGCGGCAGCCTCCGACATGCGTCAGGCCTATCGAGCCGATGTCGAAGCACGAGCTCGAGCAGCGGGTGTGCGAGCAGTTGCTCCGTTGGCATTGTGCTATCTGCCGGCGTACTTGTTAGTGGGCGTGGTTCCGGTAGTGGCCGGTTTCGCCAGCGCGCTATTCAGCTGACGCACAGAAGTAACAGAAGTAAGCATGAAAGACGCACGTGAGCGTCATCCACAGGCAGCGCACATGCAATTCCCAGGCAGAACATTCCCTCTATTGCATCGATGCCGCGATCGCGAGGGTGGGAATGCACACATCGAGGGTCGATAGGTGCAGCCGGACGAACACTCCGGTGCGATACCGATGAGGAGAGATGTCATGAACGGAACACTGATTGCCAAGACTCGAGCGGTCGTCATGTCACAGCGGACTCGAGACTTGCGTGACCGACTTCGCGACGACGAGGGCTTGACTACTGCCGAGTACGCAGTGGGAACTGTCGCGGTCGCGGGTTTGGGTGGCGTGCTGCTTAAGTTGCTGACAAGTGACCTCGTACGCGATCTGATCTGGAGGATCATCCAAGGCGCGTTCACTGCACTTCTTGGCGGTTGATATGCGTATCGGAATGGGCAGGGCGCGCTGTGAGCGAGGTTTCGTTGTTGCCGAAGCCGCATTCGTGATCCCGGCGATCACTGTGGTCGCAGCGTCAGCGATTGCGTTGCTGGCAATCGCAGTGACGAGCCTGGGTCTTCATGGAACTGCCCATGCAGCTGCCCGAGACATCGCTCGCGGCGTTCCTTCCCATTCCGTGCAGGCGAGGATCCAGGCCTCGCACCCCCAGGTCACCGTCGCCGTCACGCCTTCCCCCCAGGGCGTGGCGGTGACGGTGCATCGCGATCTGCCTCTTGCAGGTGGATTGCTCGGTGGTCTGTCAATCCCTCTGGAACGCCGCGTTGTAGTCCCGTGGGAAATGGGAATCGGCGACATGACAAGGGAGTTCGACGATGCGAGATGACCTACGTGCGGAGGAGGGCTCGGCCACGGTCTTCGGTGTTGCGATCATCGTCGGACTTGTGTCACTCCTCATGGTGATGTCCTCGGCGGGCACGTGGTTGCTTGCCCACTCGCATGCAGCGTCGGTGGCGGATATTGCAGCGCTTGCGGCCGCAACGCAAGGTTCGTGCGAAGCAGCCCATGAGGCTGCGCGCATCAATGGTTCCGAACTCAAGGACTGCGCGTGGCAGGGCAGCGACGTGATCGTTGTGGTGAGTACCGAGGTGCAAGACACCCCGATTGTTGTGCCGGTGATGAGGGTTGAAGCCTCGGCCCGGGCTGGCTTCTAGTTGTCTATCGAAGGTAAAGCGCGGACCAGGGTTTCGAGAATGTCCACCGCTCCGCCCTTGTGCAGCGGATCATTTCCGTTTCCGCACTTGGGCGATTGGATGCACGAAGGGCATCCACTGATGCAGTTGCAAGAGCGGATCGCTTCCGCCGTTGTAGACAGCCACGCCGGAGCCACGTTCGCTCCACGGAAAGTGAAGCCGGCTCCTCCGGGTACACCGTCGTAGATGAAGATCGTCGTTTGCCCAGTGTCCGGATGCAGAGCCGTCGAGACACCACCTATATCCCAGCGATCACACGACGCGAAGAGCGGCAGCAGACCGATGGCAGCGTGCTCAGCTGCGTGCACGGCGCCAGGAAGATCATCTAGGTGCGCAGTCTCGCGATCATCGATCGTCCACCACACTGCTTGGGTTGAAAGGACGCGCTCGGGTAGTTCCAAATCGCGCACAGTGAGCAAAGTCCCATCGAGTGCCCGCATCTCGTAAGCGACGGTGCGTGAGATGACGTCCACGCGACCGATATTCATCGTGGCACCGGCACCCGTCCATGTGCGATCGCGCTCACGGATTCGAATGTCACTCACGTCACGAGCGAAGGTGGTGTATTCGACGTCCTCTACTTCGACGATGGCCACCGCATCCTCAAGATCAAGAGATCGCACCACGTGGCTCACACCCTGGTGCACGTACACCGCCCCCGGGTGAACCTGCCGGTGCGAGGACGAGGCATCGACAGTTCCCAGCAAGCGTCCGGTGCCCATCTCGACGATACGAACGGTCTCGCCGGTGCCTCGCAGATCTGTCAGATCCTGCGCGCGTTCGCGCGATGTCCAATACCAACCGGTGGGCCGCTTGCGCAGCAACCCGCGTTCTCCCAGATCGGCAAGCACTGCCTGCGATCCTTCGGGAAGGAATGGATCACCATCGACAATCGGTAACTCGCTCGCCGCAGATGCCAGATGCGGAGCCAAAACGTGCGAATTGGACGGATCAAACACGGTCTCCTCGAAGGGACGCGCGGTTATCGCATCGGGATGTTCCACGAGATACACATCGAGCAGATCCTCACGGGCAATGAAGGCCGCGATGGACGGTTCGGTCCCGCGTCCGGCACGTCCGAATTGTTGCCACAGCGACGACCGTGTTCCCGGCCAACCTGCGGTGATGACCGCATCCACTCCCGAGATATCGATACCGAGTTCGAGTGCATTCGTCGTGGCCAAGGCGCGGGTGGTGCCGGTGCGCAGACCGTCTTCGAGGGAACGTCGTTCCTCCGCGAGGTAACCACCGCGATACGCGGCAACTCGATCGTCATCGACACCCAACTTCTCCCGCGTGAGAGACGCGACGTACTCCACCGCACGACGACTACGAAGAAACGTGAGGACTTGGCAACCGCTGGCTACCGCGAGTGCAGTGAGCGACGCTGCTTCACGGGTTGCGGAAACCGCCGCATCGGCAGATTCCACAGGGGGTTGCCATAGCACGATGGTGCGTTCGGAAGCCGGTGACGTGTCCTCGGTGACTGCAACTGCAGGACCACCGATGAGACGTTCGGTGCTGCGCGCCGGTTCTCCCGATGTTGCCGATGCTGCGATCACGACCGGGGAGCTGCGGTAATGAGCGGCAAGACGTCGAAGTCGACGCAGCACAAGAGCCACATGTGCGCCGAACACACCGCGGTAAGTATGTGATTCGTCGACCACTATGTAGCGCAGATTGCGCAGCACGCGAGACCAGCGCTCGTGCCCGGGAAGTATCGAGTAATGCAGCATGTCCGGGTTGGTGAGCAGCACATTTGCGTGCCGGCGAGCCCACGCTCGATCCTCCGGTGGTGTGTCTCCGTCGACCACCGCCGGCCGGACCCCGGGGATATTGAGTTCGATCCATGCGCGTAATTGATCGTGAGCAAGGGCTTTGGTAGGGGCCAAGTAGATCGCGCACGGTTCGGTCAGTACGGATGTCGGACGGTCCAGTACGGCCGATACGACCGGCATTGCGAACGCCAGCGACTTACCCGATCCGGTTCCCGTCGCGATCACCACGTGTGAGCCGTCGTGTGCTTCGTTTGCTGCGGCAACCTGGTGGACGTAGGGAGCCGACACACCCATCTCTTGCCACCGGGAGATAGCGACCGAAGGCACCCAAGAAGGCCACGGTGCATGTTCACCAGCTCGGCCCGGCACGTGCAGAACGTGCCGGACTGCATCCGGCCGCGCGCTCGTCCACGCCTCGAGCGCGGCCACTGCGCTCGAGGGGGGTGTGAACATCAACCCATTCTCGCCGCATCCGCAACCACACATATGCCACAGTGGGGGGGTGAATGTCGTCCCCTTCACTGTGGCCACCGAGGAGGTCGGCTCTCATGTCGTCATCACTGTGACCGGTGAGGTGGATGCCCACACTGCAGATCAGGTCAAGGCGGCTATCGAGGCGGGAATCACGCCCGGCGCGCGCGTGGTGGCCGATCTGAGCGGGGTCACCTTCTTGGATTCCACCGGCCTGGGGGTATTCGTCACCTCGCTCAAGCACCTGCGCGAGCAGGACGGATCGCTCGATCTAGTTGTGACGTCCCCACGGGTGATGAAGGTATTCGAACTGACGGGTCTGGACGTGGTGATGCCCATCCACGAGGACCTAGCGGCGGCCCTGGCGTCGTAGATCGCCCTTTACCGATACCTCGGTGTGGCTAAAGCCACGTAATCGGTGTGCCTCAAGAGTCTGACCCGGGCCCCATGCGCGCTGTGATCTGCGTAGACTTCGCCGGATCGCGAGGCGGGCGCTTCATCGGACCGGTGTGGCCCTAGCCGGAGCAGACACCGAGGAGAAACATGATCGAGCTGACCGGGAACAACGTCGTTCTCGTCGTAATCGTGGGCGTCATCGCCCTCGCCGCCCTCGTCGTGGGAGGAATCCTCGTTCGCGAGGTCCTATCCGCGAGCGAAGGCACCGAGAAGATGAAGGAGATCGCCGGGGCTGTCCAGGAAGGCGCATCCGCATACCTGAACCGGCAGTTCAAGACGCTGTCGATCTTCGCGGTGGTCGTCTTCTTCCTACTCTTCTTGCTTCCGGCGGAAACCAACTCCGAACGCATCGGCCGCAGCATCTTCTTCCTCGTCGGTGCTGTGTTCTCTGGCATCACCGGTTACATGGGAATGTGGCTCGCCGTGCGTGGCAACGTCCGCGTGGCTGCGGCTGCCCGGGATTCGGGTGAGCAGCGCGCGATGCGCATCGCCTTCCGCACCGGTGGTGTCGCGGGCATGTTCACCGTGGGCCTGGGCCTGTTCGGTGCCGCCCTCGTTGTGCTCGTGTACGCAGGTGAAGCACCCAAGGTCCTTGAAGGATTCGGCTTCGGCGCAGCTTTGCTCGCGATGTTCATGCGCGTGGGCGGTGGCATTTTCACCAAGGCCGCCGACGTTGGCGCGGACCTGGTCGGCAAGGTCGAGCAGAACATCCCCGAGGACGATCCCCGTAACGCAGCCACCATCGCTGACAACGTGGGCGACAACGTGGGCGACTGCGCCGGTATGGCAGCTGACCTGTTCGAGTCCTACGCCGTGGTGCTCGTTGCAGCGCTCATCCTCGGTAGTGCAGCCTTCGGTGAACTCGGCCTCGTTCTCCCGCTGATCATCCCGGCGATCGGTGTCATCACCGCCGTGATCGGCATCTTCGCCGTCTCGCCTCGTGCCACGGACCGTTCGGGAATGTCCGCGATCAACCGGGGCTTCTTCATCTCGGCGGTGATTTCGGCGATCCTCGTCGTGGTCGCAGTTCTCGTCTGGGTGCCCAGCAGCTGGAGCGATATCGAAGGTCTCGGCGGGATCGCAGCGACCGAAGCGGGCGATGCGATAAGCCCGCAGTGGTTCGTGATCGGCTCGGTCTTCATCGGCATCGTCCTCGCCGCGGTGATTCAGCAGTTGACCGCGTACTTCACTGAGACGAACCGTCGCCCGGTAGATGATGTCGCCAAGACATCGCTCACCGGACCGGCCACCGTCATCTTGTCGGGTATCTCCCTCGGTTTGGAATCCGCCGTCTACACCGCCCTGGTTATCGGTGGCGCTGTGTACGGAGCATTCCTGCTGGGTTCGGGCACGATCCTGCTCAGTTTGTTCGCGATCGCGCTCGCGGGCACCGGCCTGCTCACCACCGTGGGCGTCATCGTCTCGATGGACACCTTCGGCCCGGTCTCGGATAACGCCCAGGGCATCGCAGAGATGTCCGGTGATGTCGAGGGCGAGGGCGCGGCAGTGCTTACCCGCCTTGACGCCGTGGGCAACTCGACCAAGGCCATCACCAAGGGCATCGCGATCGCAACCGCGGTGCTCGCAGCTACCGCGTTGTTCGGTGCCTACCGCGAGGCTGTGTTCGGTGCCGCTGCGAAGACTTCGGCAACGCTGAACACGTCCATCAACGACATCGCTGACCAGATTCAGTACTACGGAGTCCTCGATGTGGCGAATCCGGCCAACCTTGTCGGCTTGGTCATCGGCGCGGCAGTGGTGTTCCTCTTCTCCGGACTGGCGATCAACGCCGTGTCCCGCGCTGCCGGTGCGGTGATCTTCGAAGTGCGTCGTCAGTTCCGCGAGATCCCCGGAATCATGGAGGGCACCACTAAGCCCGAGTACGGCAAGGTCGTGGACATCGTTACTCGCGATTCACTGCGTGAACTCATCACGCCAGGTCTGCTCGCCGTGCTCACCCCGATTGCCGTCGGCTTCGGCCTCGGCGTGGGAGCGCTCGGTGCGTACCTCGCCGGCACCATCGCAACCGGTGTTCTGATGGCGGTGTTCCTTTCCAACTCCGGTGGAGCGTGGGACAACGCCAAGAAGTTCGTCGAGGACGGCCACTTCGGTGGCAAGAACTCCGAGGCGCACTCGGCCACCGTTATCGGCGACACCGTGGGCGATCCGTTCAAGGACACCGCTGGTCCGGCTATCAACCCGCTGATCAAGGTGATGAACCTGGTCGCGCTCTTGGTTGCCCCCGCCGTGGTCACCTTGAGCATCGGCGATGGCGCCAACCCGACGATCCGTTGGGCGATCGCGATTGCCGCCACGGCGATCGTGGTGATCGCGGTAGTCATCTCCAAGCGTCGTCCGATCGCGGTCGGCGACCAGGAAACGGCCCACGCCTAGAAACGCAAGTTCCGAATATCGGACGACCGCCCGGGTCCTTCATTCCCCTACGGGGAATGCCCCGGGCGGTCGGCTTTTCGGGGGCGGTGCGGAGTTGACAACGGCCGGTGTCCTACCGTCAGACTCCGCCGCTGATCGGGGGACCTGCCTCCGAGGTCCACTCCCGGGAAGGAAGACCAGGTGCCGGATAACACATTGGTGATCGTCGAATCGCCGGCCAAGGCCAAGAAGATCGCCGGCTATCTCGGCGACGGCTACACCGTGCTGGCGTCCGTCGGCCACATTCGAGATCTGGCTTCTAAGGCCTCGGAGATTCCAGCGGAGGACCGCAAGAAGCCGTGGGCGAAACTCGCGGTGAATGTCGATGACGCCTTCCAGCCCTTTTACATAATTCACGATTCCAAGAAGGCGACGATCAAGGAACTCAAGGCCGCGCTGAAGAACGCCGACGAGCTCCTGCTCGCCACGGATGAGGACCGCGAGGGCGAAGCCATTTCCTGGCACCTGCTCGAGGTGTTGAACCCCAAGGTCCCGGTCAAGCGGATGGTGTTCAACGAGATCACCCCCGAGGCCATTCGCGAGGCGGTGCAAAACCCCCGCGAACTCGACATGCGTCTTGTCGATGCGCAAGAGACCCGTCGCGTGGTGGACCGACTCTACGGCTACCCGGTCTCCGAAGTTCTGTGGAAGAAGATTGGCCGCGAGGCGAAGTCCGCCGGCCGTGTGCAGTCGGTGGCCGTTCGGCTCGTGGTGGACAAGGAGCGCGAACGCATTGCCTTCACCGCCGCCCAGTACTGGGGCATCGACGCCGACTTCCTGCCCGGTCCGTTCCCCGGGCGTCTCAGCACTATCGATGGCGCCAAGGTCGCTACCGGTGCGGACTTCGACGAATCCGGTCGCCTGTCCCGCGAAGGTGCCGTGCAACTCGACGAGCAGGCAGCGAACACATTGGTAGCAGCGCTCGACGGCAAGGACTTCGTGGTTGCGTCGGTGGTGCAAAAGCCGGCGTCCAAGAAGCCGAAGGCCCCGTTCATGACCTCCACGCTCCAGCAGGAAGCATCGAGCCGCCTGCGCTGGGGAGCACAGCGCACGATGCGGGTTGCGCAATCGCTGTACGAGAACGGGTACATCACCTATATGCGTACCGACTCCACCACGTTGTCCGAGCAGGCGATCAACGCCGCACGCAACCAAGCGCGCACTCTCTACGGAGCCGAATACGTTCCCGATCAGCCTCGGCGTTGGGATCGCAAAGTCAAGAACGCGCAAGAGGCGCACGAAGCCATTCGGCCATCCGGCGATGTCTTCCGAACCCCTGCGGAGGTTGCGGGTGAACTCGTGGGTGATGAGTTCGCGCTCTACGACCTCATCTGGAAGCGGACCGTCGCTTCGCAGATGGTCGATGCGAAGACCGCCACCACCACCGTCAAGCTCGACGCAACAACCTCCGACGGCCGCGCCGTCCAGTTCACCGCATCAGGAACTGTCATCACCTTCGCCGGCTTCATGGCTGCGCTCAAGGATGTTTCCAACGACGACGACGAACGAGAACTTCCCACTCTCACCGAAGGTCAGCGGGTCAACGCGCAATCGCTCACCGCAGAAGGCCACGCGACCAAGCCGCCGGCTCGTTACAACGAGGCCTCACTCGTAGCCAAGCTCGAGGAGCTCGGCATCGGGCGCCCTTCCACCTATGCCTCCATCATGTCCACGATCCTTGATCGTTCGGCGCTGGTGCCGAGCTTCACCGCATTCGCGGTGATCCGCCTACTCGAGGAGCACTTCTCCGCGCTTGTTGATTACGACTTCACCGCGAACATGGAGAACGTGCTCGACATGATCGCCAGTGGCGAGATCGATCGCGTTCAGCAACTCGAGGCCTTCTGGCGCGGTGGCCAGAGTGTGAACGGTGAGTTCCCAGGTGTGAAGAGCCTCACCGAGGATCTCGGTTCGATTGATGCGCGTGGCATCGCGACCTTCCCGATCAACGGCAGCGATGCGCACCTGCGCGTTGGTCGCTACGGCGCTTACGTGGAGCGCGGTGAAGATCGCGCGAACATCCCCGTGGGTCTGGCACCGGATGAACTCACTGCCGAAAAGGCCGAGGAGCTGCTCGCCGAACCATCAGGTGATCGAGAGTTGGGAACCGACCCGGAAAGCGGCAACACCATCGTCGCGAAGTCCGGTCGCTACGGACCGTACGTGAGCGAGGTACTGCCCGAAGGTTCACCGAAGTCGGCCAAGCCGCGCACCGCATCGCTCTTCGCGGAGATGAAGCCGAGCACGGTCACCCTCGAGGAAGCACTGAAGTTGCTGAGTTTGCCGCGGATTGTGGGCGTGGACCCGGCCGATGGCGAGGAGATCAAATCGCAGAACGGTCGTTACGGCCCCTACCTCACCAAGGGCACCGACTCGCGCTCGCTGGAGAACGAGGAGCAGATCTTCTCCGTCACGTTGGAGCAGGCGCTCGCGCTCTTCGCCCAACCCAAGCAACGTCGTGGTCGTGGTCAGGCCGCTGGTCCGCTGCGCGAGGTGGGTACCGATCCCACATCGGGTCGACTCATCGTGGTGCGTGAAGGCCGCTTCGGTGCGTACGTGACCGATGGTGAGACCAACGCGACGCTGCGCGTGGTCGATGATCCGATGAGCGTCAGCATCGAACGAGCCAGCGACTTGATCGCCGAACGTCGCGCGAAGGGTCCGGTCAAGAAGACGGCCAAGCGTGTAGTCAAGAAGACCGCGAAGAAGGCCACCAAAAAGGCGGCGAAGAAGACCACTAAGAAAACCACCCGCGCCAAAGCCGGCGCGGGCACGTCGTCTAGCTGAGTAAAGCGAGCTGACATGGCGGGTTCATTCATAGTCTTCGAAGGCGGTGAAGGTGCGGGCAAGTCCACCCAGGAGGCACTGCTTGCCCAGTGGTTGCAGTCACAAGGCCGAACAGTTGTCCGCACCCGCGAACCCGGTGGCACACCTGCGGGGGAAGCGATCCGCACCGTGTTGCTCAGCAACGAATACACCGGTCTCACCGATCGAGCTGAAGCTCTGCTATTCGCTGCTGCCCGCGGTGAACACGCCGCTCAAGTAATTCGCCCGGCGCTCGATGCCGGTTCGATCGTCGTCTGCGATAGATACCTCGATTCCTCGGTTGCCTACCAGGGGTACGGACGCGATCTCGGCGCGGACTACGTGAGGGACCTCAGCCTGTGGGCAACGCGGAACCTCGTCCCCGACCTCACCGTGCTGCTCGACGTTGATCCGCAAGTGGGACTGTCTCGCGTCCAATCACCCGATCGCTTGGAATCCGAACCCATCGAATACCACCAACGCGTGAGACAGGCGTTCATCGAGATCGCAGCAGCAGACCCCGGGCGTTATCTGGTGATCGATGCCAGTCAGGACAAGGACGCCATTGCCGAGCAGATACAGACGCGAGTAGCCACACTGTTAGGCATGTCGCGATGAGTTGGTCGCAGGTCGTCGGACAGAACGAGGCGATCTTGACCCTGCAAGCCGCGGTCGCCGATGCGGAAAAACTCACCCGCGGTGAGCCCGGACCGGCCATGACGCATGCGTGGCTCATCACCGGCCCTCCAGGTTCGGGGCGTTCGCTTGCAGCGACCACTTTCGCTGCTTCCTTGGTGTGCGCGGAAGGCGGCTGCGGGCAATGCCAGGCATGTAGGACCGCTGCGCTCGGTGGGCATCCGGATGTGTACATCGAGATTCCCGAGGGCACCGAGATCCTGCTTGACCATGTTCGACCGCTCACGCAGATGGCAGCTCAGGCGCCCATGAGTGCGCTGTGGCGGGTGATCGTCATCGAAGATGCCGATCGGCTCAACGATCGGGCTGCAAACCACTTACTCAAGTCCCTCGAAGAGCCAACGCCTCACACGGTCTGGATTTTGTGCGCGCCGAGTCGCGACGACGTCCTGCCCACCATCGTCTCGCGCACTCGCCACGTGGGTTTGCGCACGCCGGACGTTGAAGACATCACCCAGATGCTGATCCAGGACTGTGGCGTTGATGAGACCACCGCGAAGTTCTGTGCACGAGCATCCCAAGGCCATATCGGCAGGGCACGTGCTCTTGCCACGGATCCGGAAACGCGCGAGCGCCGTCAGCAGTGCCTGCGCGCGCCGTTGAACTTACGAGACCTGCCCTCATGTGTGTCAGTTGCCGGCGAGGTGTTCGATGCCGCATCTGCGGTGGCCGATGCGCGCGCCGATCGACTTGATGCGCAAGAAGATGAACTTCTGAAATCTCGCTTCTACGCTGAGGGAGTCACCCGACTCACCGGCGCGATGAAACGAAGCCATGATTCCGAAGCCAAGGAATTGGCGAAGGATCAAAAGCGCCGCCGCAAGCGACTCGTGGTCGATGAAGTGGATCGGGTGCTGGTGGACCTGATCGGCTTATTCCGCGATGTGCTGATCGTGCAGACCGATGCGCAGATCACGTTGATCAACGAGGAACTGCGCGCGCAGGTCGAGCAGATGGCTGCCGGTTCTTCACTCGAGCAGACGGTGAGGCGACTGGAAGCCCTGGAACACGAACGCCGAGTGCTGTTCGCGGGGGGAAGCCCGCGCACTGTTGTGGAAGCCGCGATGGTCCAGATCAAGGACCCGAGCGTGCACTCTGCCCACGCGCGCTAAAGAACGAATCCCTAGATGCGCGAAGCCACGCGCAGCCCGTGCGCGTATGCAATGAGCGCTGACGACGCCGGTTCCAGCACCTGACTCACCGGTGTGCCGAGGTCGGGCGAAGCAAGTAGGCGGGCCGCGGCTGCCAGAAGAACGTCGTACCCGGCCGATCCCTGATCTAGTTGCTTGCTGACTGACTGGGCTGCCTGCTGCGCCTGGGCCGCCGCTTGCGATCCGGGCATCTGACGCGCCATCTCATCGAGTACACGCAAGCGGTCCGCGAGTGCATTCAACGTGGGTGCCACTTGAGCGTCGGCGGAGCGGATCTCCACCGCAGCATCCGCGTGCAGCGGTTCGATCGCTCGGATGACCTGAACTGTCTGCACCCGCACGGCTGTGTAGCGGGCAACGGAGTCGTGTCCGATCGCACCGCGACGGACCAACACCGGAGGAGAAGGGATCGTGGGCAGCGCTGTGAACGGCGCGAGTCTGCGCCACCTGCGACCCCCGATCACTGCAGCCACTGCACCGATCCCGGAGACGATGAACCACCCGATCCCGCCCGGGCCGGTTGCCACCACGTCGATCACACCGATGGTCCCTGCCGATGCACCCACCGCGGTGCCACCGATCGTCATGACCTGCGCCTGCACCCGGCG
>JAQCBM010000243.1 GCA_027729865.1 Actinomycetota bacterium | reverse complement strand
GGTGATCAGTAGCGAGTTGCCCGACGGATAGGCGCCGCGTTCCGTTCCTTGTAGGACGGCAACGTGATGAATGAGAGGCTCCGGCTTCATCGGACATTCTCTAGCACTTCGCCGGAAGTCAGAGGCGCCCGCCTAAAGCCGAGCTTGCCGTTGCATGGTCGACGTAGCTCGACGGCATCGATACTTCGCCGACTTCCCGTCACGTGGCAGGTGGCTTCGGATCTGATGGTTGGGAAGACTGGCCGGACGAAGTCAGAGTCGCAAACCAATAGGGACGAGGGTTGACATGGCTACCGGGTTTCATGGTGGACAAGTCTGATGGCGCGAGAGCCGGATCGACCGCGAATGCCCTTAGTCTCAGCGGATGCTCAGGACTTGTGTGGTGTCGTTCCGACGTCGTGCGTTTCAACCTTGCTGGTCAAGTTCAAGTTGTGCTCGGATGCCAAGATCAAGAGATTCGGTATGACAATTAGCGAAAATCCCTCTAGCGTTCGGCATGTCTCTCGGCGACTCGACAGGGCCGTAGCCGCGTTCCTTTGCTTCGGATGTCTTGTTATCGCCGGAAGAGCTTCGTTAAGGGCCGTTGGCCTAGTCGGTGAGTCTCGGCCCAATATCTCAGTTCTTGATCTGACCGTTGGCGAGACACTAAGCATCACCGCTCGTACGCCGCACTCTGCTCTCTCAGGTTTTTATGCCCCGGAGGACCACGGTGCGTGGCTCGGAAACGACACAGGGCGCATTCGACTGGGAGTTGGAGACTCAACTGAATTCCGGTCGGTCAACCTTCTTCTCGTGGCCTCCGCCGCCGGGGCTGCCACGTCTCGGAGTGTGACTGTGACGGTTTCCGGACAGGATACGACGGTCGAATTGGCCGGTGGCGCACCTCAGTGGGTGACCTTCGATGCTCGCGGTACGGACGAGATCGCGGTAACGATCCAGTGTGCTCCAGCAGTTAGCCCGGGTGGTGGAGACAAGCGCACGCTGTGTGTTCTCTTGTCTGCGGTGGCGGCCGTCGAATGAGGTTCTCTCGCGCGGAACTCGGTCGCATTGGAGCCGTCCGGTTCCTGAAGACAACACTAGTGCTTGGCCTTCTCATGTCTTTGTTAATCGCGGCGTTCCCTCCCGATGACGGTCCCTCGATCGAATTCGCGGAGGCGCGCTCTACGCTCCAAGCCAAGTTGCAACCTGAGTGGCCGGTGTCTTTCAACGTGGGCGAACCGGGCGTGTGGCTTCTTCAGGATGGATTTGACTTCAGCGAGTCCGATGGAACCTGGATGACAGGACGAACTGGGGCTCTTCGATTTCGGGCCCCCGATGGTGCATCACCTGTCTCGATTCGACTGGATCTCATTCCTTTTGTTCCGCCCGGCCTTGCGTTTCGCGTCATGGAGTTGAGCAGTTCGATTGATGACCGAACGATCCAGTTGTATCCGGGCGGGATGTCGCTCGAGTTGGCCCTGAACGGTCGTCAGGATCAAGAGATCCTCCTGGCCTGTGAGGATGCGGTCTCTCCAACCTCGAGCGGCGAAGCATTCGACCTTCGACGCTTGTGTGTGAAAGTGCTTCAGGCGTCGCTTCGGTATGAGTGATTCGAATCAATGCGATCCTCTTCTGTCTCGAGACGGAGTGATCCCTTCGGTGTCGGCGGACTGCCGTGACGGTGGAGTGCATCGACGGCACGCGAGAGACCGAGTTGGATTGTCACTATGGCTCATTGGCCCGTTAGCTAGTGGGCTGTACTCGCTTTCGCTCGGGCGTCATGCAGGCTTCGACTATCTCAATGTTCGGTGGTTTCTAGGTTGGCTTCTGTTACGGGATGTAGAGGGAATGCCGGGGGCTGTGGAGCGGCTGGCCTACCAGCCATATGTAAATGAGGGCGCTGTCGGACTCCTATCTCTCACCGGAGCATGGTGGTTTCCGGTGGCTGCCTTCGGCCTCGTTCACGGCTTGACAATCCCACTTAGCTACGACATTTGTCGGGCAGTTACGCCCTCAACAAACCGCCTGCTCGTCACCGCTACAGCACTGCTGACCCTCGCATCCCCTCTCACGTCTGTTCACATCGGCCGTGAGGACGGGCACCTTTTGGCGGCGGTCGCTCTTCTAGTGGTAGTTCGACATGTCGTTCGGCGCGGCGACCATTCCAACGGCCTGCTTGTGGCCGTGCTCATAGTCCTCGTGTTCTTCATCAAGTTCTCGGCAGTACTGACCGTTGCGGTTGTTTTTGTTGCGGTGGTTTTCTCACTCCCAGCCCGTCGAGCGTTGCAAACCCTCACTTCCTTCGTTGGTGTTGTGTGGGTCGCAATTGGGGTCAGCTCCGTGAATATCTGGCGATCGCAAGGTGTCTCTCGTCAATTTGCCTTCGGCGAAATCGTCCTAGAGCCGAGGGTGTTCGTAGCGGTGGGACTCTTGATGTTCACAGTGAGTCTCGTCCTCTGCGGTTTGGTGCGTTTAGGCGTGCACCGCTTCTTGAAGCTTCCCTCTTTTTGGTTTCGGTATCGAGGACTCGCCTTGGGCACAACGCTGATTTTGATCTCAGTCGGTGTGAGGGCAGTCAGTATTGCTGGGGACCCACGCTTCACCCCGGATTCGCTGTTGGTGGTTTTTCGGCGACTCCTGTCCACCGGCGACTTGGCCGAAGGGGTGACGCTTGGTTCGTATTCGGTGCCTGACCTGGAATACGCGTATTTCGATCTTGGAAAGGGACTGGCAATCCTGGTCGCCGCCTCGGCACTATTGATTCTCTTGTTCCGAGTGAGAGGCGATTCATCTGCGTTCGGACCACTGCATGTGGCTGTTATCCCGGGTGTTGCAGTTTGGGCAAATATGGCCTCCTACGGCTACGTCAGGTACGCCACAGAAGCATTGGTCCTTCTGCCTGTCGGTGTATTCGCGTTGCTCTCAGCGATTGATGTTCGGCGCATATTGCGATCACTCGCGGCCCTGTTGGCAGCTCTCGTGCTGCTGCTTCCGGCGCTCGGCCTGGGCGGGTGGCAGGGCTATGGGCATCGCGTTGGGCGCCCGGGTCACGGACCTTTGGTTTCAGATCAGGAAAGGAATGTGCTCTCGGGACTTATACCGCAAGATTCTGCGGTGTTTTTCTTTGGGAACCTCACCAGTTGGATAGCGCCCGTTGTTGACCGGGTCGATCCGACATGGTTCGTCAAGCCGCTCCGGCCCCGCGATGCCGAAGCAAGTACTGCGGTGCTCTTCTACGACCTAGCGGACGTGGCTGACCTTGACAAGTTCACTACTCGTGAGTGGTCGATGACCGACTGTCAAGCCCTGAGGTTTGAGAATGTCGCCGTCGGTTGGTGCCGCTTAGACGCGAATCAAGTCGATGAGTGATGTCACCCGCGAGGACGTCGCTGATCGACCGAAGAGAGCCTCGACCTGTGCCCTGCCGCTCGACGACATCGAACTCCATCTGCTTGAGTTCGCGTAGAGCTCGGTGATCGCCCGCGCAAACGCACGGTAGTCGTCGGCGATCATGATGTCGCGACCCGGCTTCAGCATCATTCCGTCATTGCCGATGCTGGTCGTGACTACCGGAACGCCCATGGCAAGAGCCTGTCCGACCTTTCCCTTTACGCCTGCGCCGAAGCGCAGGGGAGCCACGACAACCCGGCTCGCCGCGTAGATCGGATCAAGGTCGGCGACCCATCCGGCGATCGTGACGTGCTCTCCGGCGAGCGCTCGGATGCGATCGCTTGGATTGCTGCCTACGACGGTGAGGTGGATGTCAGGGATCTCCTTCATCAGTAGCGGCATGATCTCGGTCACCATGTACTCCACAGCGTCGCCGTTCGGTGCGTGGTCGAACCCACCGACAAAGAGCAGCCCGGATCGAG
>JAQCBM010000242.1 GCA_027729865.1 Actinomycetota bacterium | reverse complement strand
TCCGGGTCAACCAGAGGCCGCGACCTCCATGTTCCCGGACAAACAGCATGATCAGGTGCCGGCGCGCAAGGTTAATGCCTGACAAGAATGCCCGGCGGTCGAGAGTGGGGGTCGGTCTGGTGCTCTGGAACAGCGACGTGAGCATCCTCTCTTTTTCCTGGTCGCGCAACGCCACTGACCTACGTTCCGACAGCAGCACCAGTGCCACCACCGTCGCAGCGTGCTCCATGACCCGTGCATCGAGTTCATCCAGCAAACGATCACCCTCGACGAGATCGAGGTAACCGGCCAGTTCGCCTTCGACCCGAATCGGGGCAAGGAGGTGGCGAGAGGGTGTTTCCTGCCCGGCAGTCTCGACCACGGCCGACGGCCGCCGGTCGTAAATGTCGGAGGGTTGACACGACGAGTACGACATTGCCAGAACGGCTGGGGCGAGATTCAGACCGAGATTGGACCCGGCCGATTCGGGAGCGGACCACGCCAAGACTCCAAAGTCCCGATCACGTAGCACGACGGTGCGCTCCATCATGGCCACTAAGCGGTCCAGAACCGTCGGGATGTCATCGCCCTGCAAGACTGCCTCGGTCAGGTTGGCGTGAATCCTCCCCAAGTGCTCTAGATGGTCCCTCTGTCGCTCCTTGACCATTTCGCGCTCACGGATCCTCGCCGCCATCGCGGCCTGGGCGATCGCTGATGCGGCGAGGCTCGCGAATGTCTGAGCGACGTCGACATCAAGTTCGGAGAAGGCGTGCGCCTCGTCAAGATTGTCGAGATGGATGGTGCCGATCACCTCACCCCCGAACGTCAACGGAACAGCCAACAGGCTGCGGATCGCCCAGTGGCGCATCATCTCATGCGCCGTGCGGGGATCACCACCGGCATCGTCTACGAGAATCGGGGATCCACCTTCAATCAATTCTTGAGCGAGACCGTCCGAGTTCAACACCGTGACTATTTGACGAACCTCTTCGTTGAATGCAGGGTCAGGACCGTGGCCGACCCGGCCGTGGAGCAAGCCGTCGTCGCCGAGAAGATATAACGCGCACCGTCTGATTCCGGTGAGTTCACACACGTGCCGAGCGACCAGAGTCAAAAGGGTGTCGAGATCACGAAGCTCCTCGACGATCGCAGCGACCTCTACGAAAGCATCGACGATGGCGCGATAGCGCAACCGTGATTCTTCAGGCGAAGAGATGATCGATGGGCCGTAAGGGAATTCGAAGGGAATCGTCATGACGGCGGTCCAAGCGCCGAAGAGTCGACCATCGGCAACCAGGCAGAGCTGCCCGGCGTTACTCTCATCAAATCCACCGTACCGATGCGGGTCACGTCAATCGCGACCTATAACGGAGCCGTCGTCGCGGCGAGGAGTGCCAAATCAGTTGAGCGATGGGCCGCTGTCGCCAAGCAAGTCGAATTGCGGCGCGTCAGTGACAAAAATCGTCTCGCTGATATAGCTGGCAGAAGCGGTGCCATCCTGCTGAACCGCCCACGGTGCCGGCGTGAATTGTGGAGGGTTCGCGACGATCGCGTCATGCCAGGCATCCCAATCGTCGAAAACCAACTCGGTCATCCGTACCCATTGGTTGAGTTGTTCACGGGTTCTTCCTGCTCCGCCCTCCGGGGCAGGTTCGAGCTTCCATGTGAGGTAACGGCGCAGGCCTTTCAAGTGTCTGGCCTCAGCAACGTGGGTCTCGAGGTACCAGGCCTCGCCGTGCTCGACACTCACGCCCTCAGGATACTTGATGAGAAAAATCCAGCGAATCACGTCATACTTCCCTTCTCGGTCGGAACCTTTCCGACCCGCACACTCATCTTCTTCGAACCACCGGTGCAGTCAGTGCGGGGACGCCTTTGCGAACCGCCGTCTTCTGTAGGCAACGACAAACGACAAGTTGCCGAACCGTCTAACGGCCCCGACAACCGCTCTCACGAAATCACGACTCAGTGATCTTCTCGGTCCGTGCCTTATAGCGATCAGATTGCCAGTGGAAGCGGACGAGCCGCCTCACGAAACGCCACTGACCATTGTGGCAGCCGAGCTCGTCGTCGTAGTCCCCGTACCCGGAGATCTCCCCACTCTCGAGGTCAACCGTCAAGAAGTATGCAGTGCTAACCGCTCGATCCCCGTCAATTTCCTTAATCCAATGATTGAGATAGTGGTGGCGGGGGCGATCGCCCTGTGTGGAAGCGATGAGTCGAAGTGCGTCTCGTCCGACGAACTCCCGGTCGTTGACCTCGAACACACCGTCGGGCACAAAGCAGTCAGCGAACAGGTCGGGGTCACCGCCGTCAAGCCCGAAGCAATATCGGGCGTACAACTGTTGGATCGCCACGTGAGCTGTGACCACAGCAGGGGTGAAATCGGTTTCGGACATATTGGCCCTTTCTGACTGTTCTGACTGTTGAGGAACCGACCGCCTCGGCGCGAGCGTGTAGCCCGCCGACAGACGGCCGGCTACAAAGCGCGACCGACGAGTCAGCCGGGTTTTGAATAGGCACCGCCGTCGATGACGAACTCCCGTCCGGTGAGCATCGCGGCTTCGGGCGAAGCCAAAAAGTAAACGAGGTTGGCCACGTCGTTCTCGTTGACATTGCGTTTCATCGGGTTGAGAGCCGCCGCGGCCTCGGCCCGTTGCTCGGCGTCGTCGTACACCTTTCGGAGAGCGTCAGTTAGGACCAAGCTCGGCGACACCACGTGGGTGCGCACCCCGTGTTCGGCGAGTTCGATCGCCAAGTATCGGATAAGAGCCTCAGCCATAGCCTTTGGCGCGCCGAGGGCAGCGTAGTTCGGAATAGCGAACTTGCTGCCACGACTGGACAGGAAGAAGACCGTGCTCCCCTGACGGAATAGAGGCATAGCCGCCTGACTCAGGTGAACGATCGCCGTCCCGTTGAGACTGATCGCCTTGTCGAGCTCCGACGGATCGGAATCTAAAAGACGCGAGGAGTAGGGGTACACCGCGCCATGGACCAGCTGGTCGAGTCGATCGGTGTGCTCGGCAACTTCGGCGAGGAGAGCCGTCGCTGCCTGCGCTCCAGTGATGTCGCGCTTCAGCAAAACCGCTGTGGCTCCACGTCGGTTCACAGCGTCGGCTGCGGCCTCTGCTGCTTCGGTGTCATGGGCATAGTTGATGAAAACTTGGACGCCCGGCGCGGCAAATCGCTCGGCGATGCCCCTACCGATCCCCTTCGATCCTCCAGTTATAAGAATGGACATATCAACTCCTCACTATCAACGGTTGGTATAAAAACGCTCTATCTCGTGACGGTCGTCACCTCATTTGATCGTCAGACGTCATCCGACCATCCGGCCTCCGTCGACCACAAACGACGCTCCGGTCACAAACGATGATCTCGACGACAACAAGAATGCCACCAGTTCCGCGGCCTCAGCAGGTTCCCCGTACCGACCGAGGGGAACAAAAGCCGGGTCGACCTCGGCCGACAGCCCGGGTGTGACACCGTCATCGTCAAGAGCCGCCATCATTCGCCCTCGCAACGGCCCCGGGCACACGGCGTTGACCCGTATTCGTCGATGAGCCGCCTCGAGCGCCGCCACCTTCGTCAAGCCGATCACCGCATGCTTCGATGCAACGTAAGGCCCTACTAACCGCGACGCCGCAATACCAGCCGTACTTGAAGTGTTTACAACCGCTCCACCGGGTGCGAGAACAGGAAGAACATGCTTGAGGCCGAGGAAGACTCCCCTCACATTGACTGCCATCACCTTGTCGAACTCGCTCGTCGACAACGACTCGATGGGGCCGACCTGACCGGTGATCCCAGCATTGTTCACAAACCCATCAAGACGACCCCAGCACTTCATCGCCGTGGCGACATAACGATTGAC
>JAQCBM010000241.1 GCA_027729865.1 Actinomycetota bacterium | reverse complement strand
ACCGAAACCGCCGTCCAGGTACACCCCGGCGCGTCCTTCCGGTGGAGCTGCGCGACGAAAGAAGCCGCGCTTGGCGGATCGAGGAGCATTGATGCGTGCGACGAATGCTCCGAGTGCTTGGACCGCAGCCTCCTGGGTGGGGTCACCTGGAATGTACGTGTCGAAACCGACATTCCGAAAGTGCGGAGGCGGCACGAGATCCGCCAGGATCTGATCCACGGCCACAGCCGGACGGCGATCGATCAACTGTGGCGCGGGCACGCTGCGGAGCCTACGCAGCGCTATCGCCCGCGCCACTTGACCAACGGCTAGTGCCTTCTCAACACGACCAGCGTCCGCCTGCCCAGTGCGCGGCACCCGAACCGGGACCTTCCCAGTTGTAGATCGTGTAGAAGGCGGCGTCCTGCCAATAGCGGGGCCACTTCGTTACCGGAGTTGCTCGCAGTTCTTCCATGAGCGCACGTGCCTCATCGGCGCCGAGGATGTCCTTGTGCTCGTCGAGCATCATCCAGGTAGCGCCGTCGGCGAGTTGGTCGTTCATTTGGTAGGCACCGAAGTAGCGGTTACCCCCGCCGCCTTGGACGTCGTAATGCCCCTCGCTTTCGCGCTTGACGATGCACGCACGGAGATCCTCGGTCTTGGGAGTGAAGAACTCACCGCGATACAGGCTCGGTTCGATGCCCCGCATGTTCTTGGTCTCAGCGGACCTGGTGGTGAACTCCAGCATCTGAGCCTGCATCAAGGCCCGCTGGTATTTGACCGCCGCAGCCGAGGTGGCCGGTGCCATGGAATCGCGGGCGCCCACTCGTTTGCTGGTCACCGCGGCGAAATGGCTGGGGGCCTGAGCCGCTGGGATGACACCCACCCCGCTCGGCCCGCGTCCCACGGCGCTGGCACCTACCGCTAGCGCTGGGAGGGCTACGGCCACGCTGGCGAGGACGGCTATCAGGGTCGTGCGTCGTTTCCAACTAAACAGTCGAGCGGTCATGCAACCTTCGCTGGTCGGCCCGGTCACCCTCGCGGCGCCGGGGCCACAGCACAGGTCCGCGCTCCAGCGGGCTTCGGTCCGTCCGCCGGAACTCCCCAGGGCGTACGTCCCCCGGCAACGGCTCTCACGTCGTCCGGGGTGGTGGACGCAGCCCTCCCTACGGGCATGGGTGACCAGCAGGGGTGCTGTGAGTTCGACCGACAGTCGATCATGACCGGGCAGGGCTGTCCCTGGGTGTTTCCTACCCATATCGGACATAAGGGATGTGACATGTCTCCCACTTTCATGGGACATTTCTGCGACATTCGGGCGTTTACCTCGGAATCGGACATGGCGACGTCCAGGTCACGTCGAGGACCGCCCGTACCTATACGCTCGCGCGCGTGAACATCCCCGCCGAAACCTTCTGGATCTTCGCCCTCTTCCTTGCGGCTTTCGGAACCACCTTCGTGGTCCTCGGGCTGTCGAGCGAGCGCAACTACTGGTCCCAGCGCGATCCATCCGGCAATGCCAAGAAGGACGCCACCAAGTTCTCGGCGGTGTACGCCAATGCCTTCAAGTACGCAGCCGGTGAGTACCGCGCTCCCCTGCGTATCGCCGCTATCGGCGTTATCCAGTGGTACCTCGCGGCAGTGTGCGCGATCGTGGCGATCTTGTTCGGCGTGTGATGTGGCCGTTTCGTCGCCGAACAGCACCTCGCGTCGAGTCAGTTCGGCTAGCTGAGGTTGCAACCACCGAGTCCGACTACCCGGTTCTCACGGTCGGCCAATCACGCCTCGGCGATTCTTTCGCCGCCCTTGGATTCGAGCCCGGTGCCGAACCATGCTTCGCCCTGGCCAACCTCGTCCCGATCATCGATCCTGGGATGAAGAAGGTGGCCGACCTTGAAATCCGGGTGGATGGCCACGTGGTGGGTTACCTACGTCCACCGGCACTGGACATAGCCATCGCCCTCCTCGACTCCCATCGAGCCGAATCCCTCGAGGTTCCCGTCGTGCTGCTGTCCACACCTGCCGGACCCGAGACCCGGGTCCACATGTGCCTCACCGACCCCGATCCCCGAGTCGACTGACAAGATCACGCCGTGACGCATCGCTGGTTCACTGAGAATGACGACACCCATTCGCAGTGGTACGCCGACCACTTTCGTGAACTGGCCGCCGAGGGTGCAGACATCGAAGGCGAAGCGCGCTTGGTTGATGCGGTCGTGAGACCTGGCAGCCGGATTCTTGATGCCGGCTGCGGCCAAGGGCGCACGGCGGGTGCATTAGCCGAGCGCGGTCATGACGTGGTTGCCGTCGATATCGACGCAACGTTGCTGGCCGCCGCCCGAATAGACCATCCCGGTCCGACATATATCGAAGCAGATCTGGCCACGTTGAATTTGACTGATGATCACGGCAATAGATTGACGTTCGACGCCGCGGTCAGCGCAGGCAACGTAATCACATACGTGACTCCCGGAACCGAAGTAGACGTCCTGAGCGCCATCCGTGCGCATCTGCGGCCGGACGCTCCATGCGTCATGGGCTTCCACATCGAGCGCTATTCCTTGCGCGATTTTGATCGCGACCTGTCGGAAGCAGGATTCGTTTTGGAAAGCCGGTTTGCCACCTGGGATCTTCGACCATGGCGCGACGACGCCGACTTCGCCGTGTCCATCCTTCGCAATCCGAATACTGATTCGATCAACGACTAGATCAGCGTGACGGCTTCGTCGAAGGTCATCTGCGGCTTGCGCGGGAAGTTCCCTCCCTCGGCCACGTGGCCGATGTTCACGACCAGCAGACTGCGCAGCGCGGTTCCAGCGAAGAATTCCTGATCAATACCTGCAGCGTTGAAGCCACCCATGGGACCGGCATCAAGGCCCACCGTACGCACCGCGAGGATGAAATAACCGGCCTGCAGACTCGCGTTGAAACGGGCGTGCGCCTCACGCTTCTCGATGTCGTCGAAGGAATCGCGCGCGTTCGGTGTCATGGGAAGCAACCGCGGCAGGTTCTCGTGGAAATCTGTGTCGGCGGCCAAAATCGCCACAACCGGTGCCGATTCAGCCTTCGGGCGATTGCCCTCTGCAAGTAAGGGCAGCAGGCGCGCCTTCGCCTCAGGAGTCCGGACGAACACCACTCGCAGCGGCTGGCTATTCATCGCGGTGGGCGCATGCCGCATCAGCTCGTAGATGGCAGCCAGCTGCCCGTCACTGACCGGACCATCGGTGAATGAGTAGGCAGTGTGCGCGTCGCGGAAGAGAACGTCGGCAGCGGAATCGTCAATGGCGATTTCGGTAGTGATCACGCAAGGCTCCTTGTGGGATTTCGACTTCGTGGAGCAGCGTATCAAATAGTTGAATATTTAACTAACTGACAACGAGCTGTGGGACGACGACGCCCCCCAGGAATCTTGATGATCCATGAGGGGCACTGCGTCGGGCTGACAGGATTTGAACCTGCGACCCCTTGACCCCCAGTCAAGTGCGCTACCAAGCTGCGCCACAGCCCGCTGCCGTGAAGGCGGGGTGAACACTACCCGGCGACTAGCCTGAGGACGTGACCAGGCGACTCGTTATCGGCATCGCTCTCACATCAGCCTTGCTTGTTGCTGGGTGCAGCGGTGGCAGTGAGACAACGCGCATGTGGATCGGCCCGGAGTTGGTCGAATGCGAAGGCGTTGCTCCCATGATGTGTTTGCAGGTCGCCTACGCCGAAGACAACGAGTACGAACTGTTCTACGACCAAATCGCAGGCTTCGAACCTGTGGAGGGAACCTCCTACGTGATCGATGTCAACATCACCGAGGTGGAAAACCCGCCCGCGGACGCATCAAGCCTTGAGTACACCCTCGTGGAAATAGTCGAGGAGAACTAGCGACGACGCTTCTCCC
>JAQCBM010000240.1 GCA_027729865.1 Actinomycetota bacterium | reverse complement strand
CTATCGGCGCAACAGTCTTCCGCGATGGACACGCACCCCTGAGCGTCGAGGTGTCCTTGCAATCACCGTCCGGGGGAACCCCCGCCACAGTTGCCATGCATCCGACATGGGATGCCGTGGATAGGTGGGAAGCGCGAGTCCTCGTCGATGCTCCCGGTCTGTGGTCGTTCACTATCCATGCCTGGTCCGATCCATGGCGCTACTGGCTTGAACGCGCCCAGATCAAGATTCCTGAGGGTCTTGATGTGGACTTCGAGTTGGCCGAAGGCGCCTGGCTGTTGCAGAAAGCGTCTCGACGACTTCCCCGTGGAAACGCCGACTCACGCAATGTCCTCAAATCTGCGATCAAGGCGATGAAGGATCCGCGGCTGCCTGCTCAGGTGCGCTTCAGCGCTGCCACCACAGCCGATGTTGCGCGCGTTATGAACGAACACCCGATGAAGCAGGAGGAGTCAGCAAATGGGCCGTGGCCACTGCTCGTGCAGCGGCGTCGGGCACTTGTGGGCTCGTGGTACGAGTTCTTTTCCCGCAGTGAAGGCGCACAGATGGATCCCCCGGTCTCGGGCACGTTGCGATCGGCTATCGGCCGGCTGGCCGCGATCGCGGACATGGGGTTCGACGTCGTGTACTTGCCACCGATCCACCCGATCGGCACGTCGCACCGAAAAGGCCGCAACAATTCTCTCCAACCGGAACCGACCGACCCTGGTTCACCATGGGCGATTGGCTCGCCAGATGGTGGCCACGACGCGGTCCACCCCGACCTCGGGACGATCAAAGACTTCGACGCCTTCGTTGAGGCGACACGTGCTCTAGGCATGGAGGTAGCGCTCGACTTGGCGCTGCAGGCCTCACCCGACCATCCGTGGGTCCAGGAGCATCCCGAATGGTTTGTTGCGCGCCATGACGGATCTATCGCGTATGCAGAGAATCCACCCAAGAAGTATCAGGACATCTACCCGCTGTATTTCGACAAAGACCCTGAAGGCATCTATGCCGAGGTCGAGCGCATCGTTCGTTTCTGGATGTCTCACGGTGTGCGTATTTTCCGAGTGGACAACCCACACACCAAACCTCTGTGGCTGTGGGATCGCCTTATTGCTGCGATTAGCGCTACCGATCCAGATGTGCTGTTCCTGGCCGAGGCCTTTACCAAACCCCCGATGATGAAGGCCCTTGCCGAAGTTGGTTTCCAGCAGAGCTACACCTACTTTACGTGGCACAACACCAAACACGAGTTGATCGACTACCTCACCGAGTTGGCTGGCCCGGCGTCGGCTTACATGCGCCCAAACTTCTTTGCGAACACCCCGGACATCCTGCACGAATACCTACAACATGGGGGACCTGCCGCATTTTCAATCCGAGCAACCTTGGCCGCGACGCTGTCACCGACCTACGGCATCTACAGCGGTTTCGAATTGTTCGAGCATGTGGCGGTGAAACCCGGCAGCGAGGAGTACCTGGACTCCGAGAAATACCAGTACCGGCCCCGCGATTGGGACCTTGCCAGCCGACAGGGACGCTCCCTCGCGCCCTATCTGACCTTGCTCAACACCATCCGCCGAGAGCATCCGGCCCTGCAAGACCTTCGATCACTTCGCTTCCATCACACCGACAACCACAACATCATCGCCTTCAGCAAGCAGGTGGGTGACGACATCATTCTCGTTACCTGTCTCGTTGATCCGCAGCGCGAACACTCGTCGTCAGTGTGGTGGGATCTGCCCGCTCTTGGCCTTCAAGCCGATCAGCGCTTCATCGCACACGACCTCATAACCGGGCACACCTGGACGTGGTCTCACAAGACGTTCGTTCACCTGCGTCCATGGGAGAACGTGGCGCACGTGGTGCACGCAACGGTGCCGAGCCGATGAAGGCCGCTCCGGCGAGCAGGGAAGACCTCGAGCGCATTGTGGATGGGGCGCACCACGATCCCCATTCCATCCTCGGTGTACATCTGCACGATGGATCCACCACTATCCGAGTGTTGCGACCCCATGCTCGATCCGTCAGCGTGGTGCTTCCGGATGGCACCTTCCCTATGGACCATGAGATCTCCGGCGTGTGGATGTGCGTGCTTCCCATCGCCTCGGTGCCGGATTACCGCATCGATGTCCAGTACGACGGCGACCCCATCCCCGCTGACGATCCGTACCACTACTGGCCCTTTCTGGGTGAGATGGATCTTCACCTGCTGGCGGAGGGTCGACACGAAGAGATGTGGAATCACCTGGGCGCCCACGTCCAACGATTCGACAGCTCCTTCGGCCCGGTAGCGGGAACCTCGTTTGCCGTGTGGGCACCGAACGCAATCGGCGTCCGAATCATCGGTGACTTCAACTTCTGGGACGGAACGGCCCACCCCATGCGTTCGCTCGGCGGCAGCGGCGTGTGGGAGTTGTTCGTGCCGGGAATCGGCGCGGGCACTCGCTACAAGTATCAGATCCTGGGGCGAGATGGAGTGTGGCGAAGCAAGGCGGACCCGGTTGCCCTGTTCGCCGAGATACCACCCGACACAGCGTCGATCGTCTTCGAGAGCTCGTATTCATGGGACGACTCAAAGTGGATGGACCAGCGAGCTCTCGCCGATCCGCACACCGGTCCGATGTCCATCTATGAAGTCCACCTCGCGTCGTGGCGGCCGGGTTTGACCTATCGGGAGTTGGCGCACGAGTTAGTCGACTATGTAAGTGAATCAGGCTTCACGCACGTGGAACTTCTTCCGGTATCCGAGCATCCATATGGGCCATCGTGGGGCTATCAGGTGTCGGGATACTTCGCGCCGACATCGCGCATGGGCGACCCCGACGACTTTCGTTATCTGGTTGATTGCCTGCACCAAGCAGGTATCGGGGTCATCATGGATTGGGTTCCCGCCCACTTTCCCAAAGACGATTGGGCACTCGCACGATTCGACGGCACCTGCCTGTACGAGCATCCGGACCCGCAGCGCGGTGAGCATCCCGATTGGGGAACCTACGTCTTTGACTTCGGTCGCCGCGAGGTCCGCAACTTTCTGGTCAGCAACGCGCTTTATTGGCTCGAAGAGTTCCATATCGACGGACTTCGGGTGGATGCCGTGGCTTCAATGCTGTACCTGGATTATTCGCGCGAATCAGGTCAATGGTCGCCCAATGAGTTCGGCGGACGTGAGAACCTCGACGCCGTTCGGTTCCTGCAGGAGATGAATGCAACGGTCTACAAACGAGTGCCCGGGGCGGTGACGATCGCCGAGGAATCCACAGCGTGGCCGGGCGTGACGACGCCCACGTACGCAGGTGGTCTGGGATTCGGCTTCAAGTGGAACATGGGGTGGATGCACGACTCCCTCGACTACATGAAGCGAGATCCGATCCATCGGGTGTTCCACCACAACGACATGACGTTTTCCATGATGTACGCCTACTCCGAACGATTCATCTTGCCGCTCTCGCACGACGAAGTGGTCCACGGCAAGGGCTCACTCATTGCGCGTATGCCGGGTGATCGCTGGCAGGCCCTGGCGAACCTTCGCGCCTACCTCGGCTTCATGTGGGCCCATCCGGGCAAGAAGTTGTTATTCATGGGTGGAGAGTTCGCTCAGTCCGACGAATGGTCAAGCGAACGTGGCCTGGACTGGTGGCTCCTGCAGTTCGCTGAGCATGAAGGCATCTGGAAGACCGTGTGCGACCTGAACAGTGCGTATCGCGAGCACCCAGCCCTGTGGCAACGCGATCATGAAGCAACCGGCTTCGAGTGGATTGATGCTCAAGCCGCCGACGACAACACATTCAGTTTCTTGCGCTGGGACCATGACGGGAACTGCGTTGCCGTGGTCGTGAACTTCTCCCCTGTGACTCGTCACGATGTGCGACTCGCCCTGCCACGGAGCGGCTCGTGGATCGAGATTCTCAA
>JAQCBM010000239.1 GCA_027729865.1 Actinomycetota bacterium | reverse complement strand
CGTCGCGGAAGGCCGCGGTTACTCCATCATCGGCGGTCGACGATACGACTGGGAAGAGCACGACATCTTCTGCGTACCTAGCTGGACCTGGCACGAGCACATCAATACCGATACCAACGCCCCGGCTTTCCTCTTCTCGTTCAACGATTTCCCGATGATCAACTCACTGGGGCTATGGGCCGAGGAGTCATTGGACGCCAACGGGGGCCATCAAGACGTCGCGTAGGTCACACCCAGTTCCAACGGGTTGCCTGACCGTCGAGCAGCACCCATCATGGGGACATTCCGAGCACAACGAGCGTCGTCACGACAACCGCGATTAAGTAGGGGAGGTCAACGCACCGATGGCTGAGAGATCGTTCGCTGAAGAAGTTAAGAAGCTTCGACTCGGGGATGGTGAGGAGTTCCACGGAGAGGGCATCCTCGCCGTGACGAAGGCCCTCCTGCAGTCCGGCGTCTCTTACGTCGGCGGCTACCAAGGTGCCCCGATCTCCCACCTCATGGACGTACTGGGCGACGCCCAGGACATCTTGTCCGAACTGGATGTGTACTTCGAGAACAGCGCATCGGAGGCCACGGCAGGCGCCATGCTGGCCGCATCTGTTCACTATCCATTGCGCGGGGCGGTGACGTTCAAATCAACAGTCGGATTCAACGTCGCCTCCGACGCTCTTGCGAACCTCGCTTCCGGTGGCGTCAAGGGCGGCGCCCTCGTCATCATCGGAGAGGACTACGGCGAGGGCGCGAGCATCATGCAAGAGCGCACGCACGCCTTCGCCATGAAGTCCCAGATGTGGCTGCTAGATCCACGCCCCAACCTCACGGCAATCGTCGACATGGTGGAGAAGGGCTTCGAACTATCGGAGGTTTCCAATACCCCTGTCATCCTCGAATTGCGCCTTCGCTCGTGTCATCTACACGGTGCATTCACCGCAAAGGACAACAAGCGACCGAGCATGACGGTCTCCGAGGCAGTTCAGGACCCGAAGCGAGATCTGAGCCGAGTCGTTCTGCCGCCTGCGTCCTTCCTGCACGAGCAAGAGAAGGTGTCGAAGCGGTGGCCCGCTGCGGTGAAGTTCATCACTGAGAACAAGCTCAACGAGACGGTCAACAACGGGGCCATGGACATCGGCATCATCTTGCAAGGCGGTCTGTTCAACAACGTGAACAGAGCGCTGGAATTGTGCGGTGTCTCCGATGCTTTCGGTAATTCAAAGATTCCGCTCTACATCATGAACGTGACCTATCCCGTCATCGACCAAGAAGTCGTGGACTTCTGCTCGGATAAGCGGGCTGTCCTGCTCGTCGAGGAGGGACAACCGGACTTCATCGAACAGAACATCCAGGCGATCCTGCGTCGTAACGATGCGACTGCAACACTCCATGGCAAAGACCTCCTACCAGTGGCCGGTGAGTACACGCCGGCGGCAGTGACCAAGGGTGTTCACGCCTTCCTACTCAAGTACCGACCCGACCTCGTGGGCGATGCCCCGGTGGTGACACTTCCGCACGATGATCCGCGCAGTCCCTTCGCTCCACGAATCGCACCGGACCTCGTCCAGGGGCGACCCCCGGGTTTTTGCACGGGGTGCCCGGAGCGGCCCATCTTCTCGGCGCTGACACTGGCACAACGCGAGGTTGGTGAGCACTACGTCAGCGCGGACATTGGATGTCACCTGTTCTCCATCAACGCGCCTTTCAACATCGGCGCAACCACGATGGGCTACGGCTTGGGTTCGGCCGCCGCATCGGCGCTCAACGGCGCCCAAGCAGACAAGCGCGCGATCGCCTTCATGGGCGACGGCGGCTTCTGGCACAACGGCCTGACGAGCGGTGTCGGCAACGCCGTCTTCAATGAGAATGACCAACTGCTCGTGATCGTCGACAACGCCTACAGCGCGGCCACGGGAGGCCAGGACGTCCTTTCGTCCTCAGCCGACAACCCCACACGCTCCACCAAGCACCCGATCGAGCGAGCGGTTCGAGGTGTCGGGGTCAAGTGGGCGCGCACCATGACCAACACCTTCAAGGTCGACGAAATGCGCGATCTGTTCAAGGAAGCCCTCACCACCAAGGAAAAGGGCCCAAAGGTCATCGTGGCGCAAAGCGAATGCACCTTGAACAAGATGCGCCGAGAGAAGCCAGCGAAGGCAGCAGCCGTCAAGGCTGGCAAGCGGGTAGTCAACGAGCGCTACGGAATCGATCCGGAAACGTGCACGGGCGACCACTCATGCATTCGAATCTCCGGCTGCCCGTCGCTCAGCATCAAGGAGAATCCGGATCCGATGCGCAAAGATCCCATCGCCACCACGCTCAGTAGCTGTGTGGGTTGTGGGCTCTGCGGTGAGAACGCACACGCAGCCGCCCTGTGCCCCTCCTTCTATCGTGCGCAAGTGGTGATCAATCCATCGCGGTGGGATCGCTTCACAACCGCGATCCGCACGCGTTACATGTCCTTCCTCCAGCGCGGTGTGGAGCGCAGACTCGCCGGCATTGAGCCGGCCTAAGAGGACAGCATGACTTTGCTGAGCGAGCAGCCGACGCAGGTACGTATCCGGCCGATCACTATGGCGATCCTTGCCATGGGTGGTGAAGGTGGGGGCGTGCTGTCGGACTGGCTCGTCGCCTTGGCCGAGAGCAATGGCTGGTACGCGCAAAGCACATCGGTGCCTGGCGTGGCGCAACGAACCGGCGCCACGGTGTACTACGTCGAGTTGTTCCCCAAGGAGGTTGACGGCACCCGGATGCCTGAACCGATCCTGAGCACCATGCCCACCCCAGGTGAGGTAGACATCGTTGTCGCGTCCGAACTCATGGAGGCCGGGCGCGCGGTGCAACGCGGCTTCGCTACGCCAGATCGCACCACCTTGATCGCGTCTACTTCGCGCACCTACTCCATGCCCGAGCGCACCGCGTTGGGCGATGGTCGGGTGGACTCCACCGCTCTCATAGATGCCTGCCTAGGGTCTTCTCGCCAATTCATCCGTGGCGACTTCGCCCGGATTGTCGAGCAGACGCGAAGCGTGATCAGCGCGGTGCTTTTCGGTGCGATCAGCGGCGCCGGGGTGTTGCCGTTCACCCGTGAACAATTCGAAGGTGCGATCCGCGCCGGTGGCAAGGGCGTCGAACCCAGTTTGAAGGCCTTCGACGGTGGCTACGCAGTGGCCACAGCTCCGCCCCCCGTAGAGATTTCCATCGGCATGCGCCCCGCTGATGACGCAGATTCCTCCAGTCCTGACGACGCTGAGATCGAGGCGGCGATAGCCAATCCCTCATCACTGGTAGGCCCGCGACTAAAGGAACAGGCCGAACGAATCGCGACCGAGTTCCCCGAACAATCTCGGTACATGCTCGTTCAAGGGATCAAGCGAACGGCGGAATATCAAGATGTTCGCTATGCCGACGAGTATCTCGACCGAGTAGCGACAGTCGCTTCCCTCGAAAGTTACGGCGATGGATCAAACAAACTCACAACCGAGGCGGCTCGATACACGGGACTGTGGATGACGTATGAGGACACCATCCGCGTGGCCTTTCACAAGACTCGTGAGCGCCGCATTCGTCGCGTTGGAGATGAGGCGAGTATCACCGATGGTCAGGTTTTGAGAGTCCATGAATACCTGCATCCTCAGATAGAGGAAATCACCGATACCCTCCCCACCGCTCTTGGCAGATGGATGCTTCGCTCGAAGTGGATCAACACGATTGTGTTCAAGTTCACCCACAAGGGCATCAAGGTGCAAACCACCTCCTTGTTCGGGTTCACCATCTTGTATGTCCTCGCGCGTCTACGACCTATGCGTCGACGTTCCCTTCGCTTCGGGCTTGAGCAGCAACGCATCGATGGGTGGCTTCAGATGGTGCGCGACTATGCACCGCAGAACTACCAACTTGCCTACGAGATCGTCGAGTGCCAGCAGGTGGT
>JAQCBM010000238.1 GCA_027729865.1 Actinomycetota bacterium | reverse complement strand
CGGTGGTCGACCCATCGACTCGAAGTAAGACTGATCAACGACGACGTACCACCAGTTGTTCAAGTAGAGCAGCGTGGCGAGGGCATCCTCACGGAATGCGCTCAATGCATCCCGATAGAAGAACAACACTGCGAAGCCCACGGCGATGAGCAGAACGAAGACAGCCGGAAGCAGGCGGCGCGCGCGTCGAATATAGAAACGCTTGAAGTCGATGCGACCGGCACGGTCGTATTCCTCGAGGATCAGTGAAGTGATCAAGAACCCGCTGAGGACGAAGAAGACGTCCACGCCAAGGAATCCGCCGGGGACCCAGTCGACACCTGCGTGGTAGAGCAGCACACCGATGATCGCGATAGCGCGCAGGCCGTCCAGACCGGGCAGGTAGCCCATTTCGCCGGCGGCCCTACCCCGATCGAGATTCCAGGGCATGCGGGCGTCGACGGGGGAACTCGCCGGCGCTGTGGTCACCGCTTCATGCTAGGTGAGAACTGGTGAACACAAGGTGATCAGGAATCGCGGAAGAGGTTAACTCGGTCCGCGACCTTCGCTCGGAGTGCGTGATCGGTAACCCCCAAGCCCTCAGCAGGTGCCAGGCACAGCACACCCACCTTTCCCTGGTGCATGTTCCGATGCACCTCAAGTGCGGCCTGCCCAGTCTGTTCGAGGGGCAGCACCTTGGATAGCGTGGGTTGAATCATGCCTTTGGCGATGAGGCGGTTGGCCTCAAAGGCCTCTCGGTAATTCGCGAAGTGGCTACCGACGATCCGCTTGAGGTTCATCCACAGATATCGGTTGTCGTATTCGTGCATGTAACCCGAGGTGGACGCGCAGGTGACGATTGTTCCGCCTTTTCGAGTGACGTAGACGCTGGCGCCGAAGGTCTCGCGTCCTGGGTGCTCGAAGACGATGTCCACATCGTCGCCGCCGGTAAGTTCGCGGATCTTCTTGCCCAAGCGCTGCCATTCCTTCGGATCCTGGGTGTGCTCGTCCTTCCAGAACTTGTAACCCTCGGCAGATCGGTCGATCACTAATTCCGCACCCATGGACCGCACGATGTTGGCCTTTTGTTCACTCGAGACAACGCACACCGGGATTGCTCCACCGTTCAGTGCATATTGCGTGGCGTATGAACCTAGGCCGCCGGAGGCGCCCCAGATCAAGACGACGTCGCCTTGCTTCATGGCGCCACCGTTCTTCGACACCAGCTGGCGGTATGCAGTTGAGTTCACTAGTCCTGGTGCTGCAGCCTCCTCCCAGGTCAGGTGCTCGGGCTTGGGCATGAGTTGGTTGGCCTTGACGATTGCCAACTGCGCTAGGCCTCCGAAGTTGGTCTCGAACCCCCAAATCCTCTGCTCAGGATCAAGCATGGTGTCGTTGTGCCCCAAGGGAGATTCGAGTTCCACCGAAAGGCAGTGCGCAACCACGCGATCCCCAGGTTTCCAGGCATGCACGCCTGGACCCGTGCGCAAGACCACGCCGGACGCATCTGACCCGATTACGTGATAGTCAAGTGCATGCCTCGCGGCATACGGGTTTGTCTTCGCGTATCGATCGAGGAAGCCGAAGGTGGATACCGGTTCATAGAGTGCAGACCAGACGGTGTTGTAGTTGATGCTGGATGCCATCACGGCGATGAGCGCTTCCCCGGGCGCTAGTTCGGGAGTTGGCACCTGCTCAATATGGATTGACTTGCGGGGATCCTTGTCTTTGGTCGCGATTCCGTCGAACATGTGCTCCTCGCTGCGGTGGAGCGTCGCCGCGAGGTAGCTGTCGGGGATCGGTATCTCACCGATAGCTGGGTCTCGGTTCTCAATCGCCGTGACGATCGCGGCAAAGGTCTCGGGGTCCGAGGCGGCGGTGGAATCTGACATGCGCCTCATTCAACCGAAGTTAGGCACTCAAGGGGAGGAAACCGGCATTCCAGGCAACGAGGAGGCCGGCCACGCCGAGTGCGGCGGCGACAACCATGCGTCGGGCTCGGCGAATTGCCCACAGGGACACCACAGCAAGAGCCGCTCCGGCCAGTGCCCACGTCCACGGCGAGCCGCCGGTCAGCGCCCCAGGGAGCTGCTCGATAGACGGAGGCAGGGACGGAAGATCGAAGGGCAAACTCAAAGCGAAGTCGAACGGGAGGTCGAGGGGTAGCTGGGGAAGCATGCGCCCATTGTGGAACCGCTCAAGGCTCCCGAGCGTGAGGCTCGCCCGTGTTAGTGGGTGGACCCGCGGTGTTCGACCAACTCGATGAGGACCCCACCGGTGTCCTTGGGGTGGGTGAAGTTGATGAGTGAGCCGCCGGTGCCGATCTTGGGGGCGTCGTAGAGCAACCGCACGCCCACAGATCGCAGGTGGTCGCATACGGCATTGATGTCCGTGACGGTGTAGGCCATCTGCTGGATCCCGGGCCCGCTTCGTTCCAGGAAACGGCCGATGGGGGAGTGGGCGGAGAGCGGAGCAAGGAGCTGGATCCAGGATCCGGAATCGCCCACGGCGAGCATTGCCTCGCGAACTCCCTGCTCCTCGTTGACCTCCTCGTGGGCCACCGACATGCCGAACGTGCGGGCGTAGAAGTCAATGGCGTCGTCGAGATCGGCAACCGCGATCCCAACGTGATCGATACGGGTAACCCAGGTTTGCATGCTGGCTATGGTGTCACCTGATAACAGAGGTGTGTCTAAGAGGTCGAAATCCAGCGAGGTGGTCCCATGGGTCTGCAGAACGGATCGGTGATCGTCGGGGGTGCGCGCACTCCCATGGGACGGCTACAAGGTGCGCTGTCGAGTCTTTCGGCAGCCGACCTCGGCGGCGTGGCGATCGCTGCGGCGATCGAGCGCTCAGGTGTTCCCTCATCGGATATCGACTACGTCATCATGGGCCAGGTCCTGCAAGCGGGCACCGGCCAAAATGCCGCTCGTCAAGCAGCCATCAAGGGTGGTCTGGACATGGGCGTTCCGGCGCTCACGATCAATAAGGTCTGTCTGTCGGGTATCGATGCGATAGCTCTGGCCGATCAGGTGATTCGTGCCGGTGAGTTCGACGCGGTAGTGGCCGGCGGTATGGAATCCATGTCCAACGCCCCGCACTTGCTGGTGGGTTCCCGGGAGGGCGTGAAGTACGGCGATTGGACGATGACCGACGCGATGGCCTTCGACGGCCTGACCTGCGCATTCGACGAATGCGCGATGGGAGAAGCCACCGAGCGTTACAACCCGCGTCACGAACTCACCCGCGAAGAGCAAGATGCCGTGGCGGCCACCTCGCACGCTCGTGCTGCTGCAGCGCAAGCAGCGGGTTTGTTCGCCGAAGAGATCGCTGCAGTCACTATCCCGCAGAGGAAGGGTGACCCGGTGATCGTCACCCAGGATGAGGGCATTCGGGTCGACACAACCGTCGAGTCACTTGGTCGGCTACGCGCTGCTTTCGCATCAGACGGAACGATCACCGCGGGCAACGCATCTCAAGTCTCCGACGGTGCGGCCGCGTTGGTCGTCATGTCACGCGAGGAGGCGCAGCGCCTTGGCCGGACTCCCGTGGCCTACATCGGAGCCCATGGCGTGGTGGGAGGCCCGGATCCGTCATTACACGAACAACCCGCAGCAGCGATCGAGGCTGCCTGCGCGAAGGAAGGTATTTCGGTGAGCGATCTCGACGTTATCGAGATCAACGAAGCCTTCGCGGCGGTCGCGATTGCCTCCATCCGCCGCCTGGGGGTGGGCGAAGACATCGTTAACGTGAATGGCGGAGCAATCGCGCTGGGCCACCCGATCGGGATGTCGGGTGCACGGTTGGTTCTGCACCTGATCCACGAACTGCGGCGCCGTGGTGGCGGCATCGGTGCTGCGGCGCTGTGTGGTGGCGGCGGACAGGGCGATGCATTGCTCATCCAGGTGCCGGCTGCATGACCTCTGGCGTAGATCGCGCTCACGAAACTGACGGCGCGCGATTGGAGTTAC
>JAQCBM010000237.1 GCA_027729865.1 Actinomycetota bacterium | reverse complement strand
CGAAGAGGGTGCTCCAGAGCCGGCCCAACGTCGTGCACTACTCCTACCTGCACCGCGGCAGCGACGAGCGCACCTACAGCTCCGCCGGCGTCGACCTGCCCTTCATCTCGATCATGCGCAGCCGCTACAGCGACTACCCGGAGTACCACACCTCGAAGGACGACCTGGAGCACGTCGTCACCCCAGAGGGTCTACAGGGTGGTTTCGGCGCCGTCAGGGAGTGCATTGAGACCCTCGAACGAGAGCCGGTGCTCATCACCACCACCTACGGTGAGCCCCAACTGGGCAAGCGCGGGCTCTACCACACGATGCTGAACAAGAACACCTCTGACGAGGTCATGCTCCGCACCAACATCCTCGCCTACGCCGACGGGCAGCACGCCACCAGCGACCTTGCCGAACTCACCGGCGAGGACGAGGTGACCATCACCGCCATGGTGCAGGAGCTCATCGACCATGATCTGATTCGATTGACCCACCAGAGCAACCGCCTACGACCAGGAGCACCCGACTGATGGCCGAGGTCCACGAGCACTACCAAGCCAGCTCCGCCACCTACTCCGAGCAGTACGACGAGAGCAAGATCCTCACGAGCGAGGAGTACCCGGCGAACTTCTTCCGCCTCAAGCGAATCAAAGAGCGAGTGCAGGCCCTCGGCCTCACCAGCATCTACGAGCTCGGCATCGGCGACGGCTCTCCCCTGGCGGCGATGGCCGAACTCGGCCTCAAGGTCGGTGGCAGCGACCTCACCGAGGGCATGCTCGACGTGGCAAGGGCCCAGCTCGTCGCCAAGGGCTTCGACCCCAGCGTGATCACCTGGGGCGACATTCAAGACAGGAGCACCCTCGAGGAGGGCATCGCGTCCGGCCCCTACGACGGCGTCATGGCCCTCGGCGTACTCCCCCACGTGCGTGATGAGGGTGCCGTCATCGACAACATGAGTGCGTTCATCCAAAGCGGTGGCACCTTGTTCCTCCAGTTCCGAAACTCCATGCTCAGCCTCTACTCCTTCAATCGCTTGACCATGGAGTTCATCGAGGACGATCTGCTCAAGGGTCAGCCGGACGAGGTCAAGGAAATCGTACGAACAAATCTCGAGCCCAGGCTCGCCATGGACAAGCCGCCGCTGCGCACCGGCACCAAGGGCGCCCCCGGGTACGACGAGATCCTCGCCAAGTTCCACAACCCCTTCGAACTCAAGGAGCTCGTGGAGAACAAGGGCTTCACCGACGTGAGGTTCCATTGGTACAACTACCACGTCACCCCGCCCATGCTGGCCAAGGACCTCGGCCCCACCTTCCGAACCGCAGGCATCGCCATGGAGCCCACCACGGACTGGCGTGGCATGTTCCTCTGCTCCGCAGGTGTCATCGAGGCGACGAAGGTTTAGTCGTGCACCGTCTCGGCATACTTCTGAAGTCCTACGGCGAAGACTTCCACCACGCCGAGCGCATGGTCGAGACCTTTGAACGCCACAACAAGGACGATCTGCCCCTGTTCATCGTCGTCCCCGACGCAGACGAACAACTGTTCCAGCCGCTGGTCGGCAGCAACAGCCAGCTCCTACGCGAATCCGAGTTCGCCGATCATCTCGTCGACGAACCCCTGTGGGACCTGCGCCCCGGCTATGTCAACCAGGAGATCATCAAGTTGGCCTTCTGGGAGAGAGGCCTCGCCGAGAATTACTTCTGCGCCGACTCCGAGCTCGTCTTCGTGCGCGACTTCGGCCACGACGACTTCATGTTCGACGACGTCACCCCCTTCACCGTGTTGGCGGAGGACAATGAACTCAAGGTCGATCCTATGTACTACGAGCAGCACTGGCGAGGCCGGGAGCAGCACCTGCGACGCATCCAAGAGCTCGTCGGCCTGGCGGACCCACGACTGCTCACTTGCCACGGCCATCAGATCATGTCGAGCGCAGTGCTGGCGTCTCTCAAGAGAGACTTTATGGATCCACGCGGATGGAACTACGCGGACCTTCTCCGCCAGTCACCCTACGAGTTCTCCTGGTACAACTTCTGGCTCCAGAAGACGCAGGTCATTCACATCGTCGCCCGAGAGCCCCTAATCAAAACCTTCCACAACAAGGTTCAGGAATTGGAATACGCCATAAGTGGGGTCACCATCACGGACATCGCCCGAGGCTACCTAGGCGTTGTCGCCAATTCAAACTACGCGGACGCATATGGGAGTGGAGCTGTTGGTGATCCTCCAAGTAAGAAGCTTGCTCGTTACACATCACCCGACGTCCTTCGCAAAGCGATCGCCCTGCAGTCCATTTGGGCCCTGAGACGAAGACTCGCGCGCATGAGGCAGTCCTTGAGCCTGGGCCCATCATGACCTTCGGTACGCCGCAAGAATAGGTGGGGCGCGCAGGCACGCGTATGGGCGTTTCCCGTCTAGGCTGGCCTTGTGGTTACGCCCGATAAGAAGCGTGTTGCGTTCAACCGTCCATATCAAGGGAAACGTGCCGCGGAGTACGTCCAGCAAGCCCTCAGTTCACATCACCATTCAGGCGACGGACCTTGGACCCTGAAGGCCACGCAAGAACTCGCACAGATGCTCAATGGCGCGGACGTACTCCTCACACCATCAGGCACACACGCACTCGAACTTGCCTGCATGACCCTAGATCTGGGGCCAGACGATGAAGTCATCATTCCGTCATTTACATTCACGTCCGTGGCAACGGCCGCACTAAGAAGCGGATCAACAGTTCGGTTCGCGGACGTTGATCACGACACCCTGGGCCTCTCACTCGCGACAGTGGTGCCTCTGGTTAATCGGCGAACTAGAGCCGTGATAGCGGTTCATTACGCGGGTCGCGCACGCGACTTACAAGATTTACGTGATTATTGCGACAGCCAAGAAATTGCCCTTATTGAGGACGCTGCCCATGCGCTGGGAGGAGCGCTGGAGGGCAAACCACTTGGCAGTTTCGGACACCTGTCGTGCCTTAGTTTCCACGAAACAAAGAACCTCTCGTGCGGCGAGGGCGGAGCTCTCGTCGTCAACGATCCGCAACTTCTCAGGCTCGCCCGAATAGTTAGAGAGAAGGGAACGAATCGTTTTGATCTCTTCAATGGGTACGTAGATAAATATACGTGGCTGGGTCCCGGATCAAGTTTCCTCTTATCCGACATCTCCGCTGCAATCCTGTGCGCAGCAATTGAAGATTTTCCCGTGACGCAAAACCGCAGACGCTCAGCCTCTCAAGGCTATGACGCGGGCCTAGATGACTTCATTGCTCGAACGGGCTTCACCCGACCTGTACAGCTTCCAAATCACCTAAATTCCCACCACATGTATTACATGCTCGCCTCTTCAGACGCCAAACGAGACGCCATTTTAGACCACTGCAGGAACTCCCACATTCAGGCAGTGTTTCACTATCAATCGCTTGCGCGGACTCCATTTGGCTCGTCGATTGCTCGTTACGCAGACCCAACTCCCGTCTCAGACGACGTTTCACGGCGTCTATTGCGATTGCCGCTCTATTCGGACATCCCGGATCAGGCGGTCGCTGCGGTGATTGCCGCCTTTGACGGCTGGAGACCCTGATGCGGATCTGGCTCGATGAGAGTTCTCCGCACTGCCGGGAGGGGCAGCTCTTAAGGAATATGGAAACATCGCAACCTCAAGAAGACTTGACGCTTTGGAAGCCTTGGTCATGGAGGCTCCAGTGTTGAACATGGACACCCTCGAGTCCGATGCGATGACGCTCTCGCCAGCTGCTCAGCGTCGGCTATGGACCTACGTCGGGGAGGCCAATTTCTTCAGTCAACTGCTGGAAGCCGACCTAACGAGCCTCAAGGCCGGAGACGCCGCCATTGAGGTCGGAAGTGGCATAGGCCTACTCGCGCTACAAATGGGGCGCATTGGTCATCCAATAGTTGCCTTCGAGCCCGAGTCCAGCGGGTTTGGTGAAATGTACGCGATGCGCGATTTGGTTCGAAAA
>JAQCBM010000236.1 GCA_027729865.1 Actinomycetota bacterium | reverse complement strand
TGAGATAGCGGTGATCGGCATCAACACCGACCGAACTACCGCGATCGAGATCGCTCGAGGCGATCGAATCGCCCAGTTGATCGTTCAGGAATTTAGCGCCATCACGTGGCGAGAAATCGATGAGTTACCAGGATCGTGGCGGGGCGAGGGTGGCTTCGGTTCCAGCGGCATCAGGTAGCGTGGTAGTCCACTCAGCGAGGAGACCACGTGGCACTGTTTGGCCGGCGCGAGAAGGCCGGGAACGACGACGCTTCGCCCACCAGCAGCGTCGACGCTCCTGAAGACACGTCGGATGCACCACAAGAATTAACCGAGGAAGAGCCTCGATCACAAGGTCCCTGGGATGAAGCCGACGCCTATCCCGATGCATCCCGAGTGGATCTGGGAGGAATCCTCGTCCCGCAATCGGCCGAGTACCGGATTCAGGTGCAGGCCGATCAAGCGACAGGGTCGGTGAGCCAAGTAAGCCTCGTCACGGACACCTCGGCGGTCCAACTGCAGGCGTATGCCGCACCGCGCTCGGGCGGAATGTGGTCTGAGGTTCGTGGCCAGATTTCATCACAGATCAACAGCAGTGGCGGATTAGTGGAGGAGATCACTGGACCGTTCGGTGTGGAGTTGCGGGCGCAGGTGAAGAACCAGGACGGCGCGCTGCAACCTGCTCGCTTTTGTGGCGTCGATGGTCCGCGATGGTTCTTGCGCCTGGTCTTCTTGGGTCAGGCTGCCCGCGACGCGCAGATTGCCCAGCCGCTGGAGGAAGCAGTTCGACAGGTGGTGGTGGTGCGGGGCGATACCGCTATGCCGATGGGTAACGCCTTGGCGATGCGCGTTCCAGTCGATGCGGCAGCGGGTCCAACGCCACCTGCCTCTCCTGTTTCACAGGATCGGCCCACGATCTCCCTTCCCGAACGTGGCCCGGAAATCACAGAAACACGTTGATCATGAACATCATGGGGCGCACGCTGCGCAGGCTCACCGAAAGTTCAGAAGACCGCATACTCCGTGAATCTGCCGAAGATCATCTCCGACGCCACCCCGGTGAAACAGTCATACCGATTCAAACGTGCACGCCAGGGGAGACGGTCACCGTTTCCGGCACGATCGCGAAACTCGATGTTCGACCTGAAGGCAGCGCGCCCGCACTCGAAGTAGAACTTCGCGACGACTCCGGACACGTGTTTGTGGTCTGGCTCGGACGTCGACGTATTCCCGGATTGCACGAAGGGCGCAGCCTCGTGGTGCATGGCCGATTGAACTGCGTCACCGACCATCCAACGATCTACAACCCTCGCTACGAATTGCTGCCGGGTTAACGCGTGACCGACCCCACACCCCATCCGGACGACAACTCCGAAGAGCCAGTTTCGGCTGCATCCGAGGACGACCTTCGGGCCGAGCGGCTCATCCTCGAGCGCGCCATCGGTGGGTGGCGCGGGATGCTCGACTCCGGTTTGCCGACCGTCGTGTTCATCACCGTCTACGTCATCGCATCCCGCGACTTAGCGCCCGCGCTCATTGCGGCGGTCGTAGTGGGCGTTCTGCTCGCCGGTTATCGGTTGCTCCGTCGGCAGAACCTTCAGCAGGTCCTCACCGGCTTCCTGGGGTTGGCAATTGCCGCAGGATTCTCGGCGGTTACCGGACAGGCCGAGAACTTCTTCCTGCCTGGTTTGATCACCAACACCGTTTACGGCTCGGCCTTCGTGGTGTCGATTCTCATTCGCTGGCCACTGCTGGGCGTCGCAATGGGCTATCTGACCGGTGAGGGCACAGCGTGGCGTGGCGACAAAGCGCTGATGCGAACCTACGCCGCCGCTTCATGGATCTGGGTGGGAGTGTTCTTCGGGCGGTTGGCGGTGCAAGGACCGCTGTATCTCGCCGGGGCGATTGAGTTGCTCGGCGTTGCCCGCGTGGTGATGGGTTGGCCATTGTTCCTCGCGGGTGCATACGTGACCTATCGAGTCTTGGCGCCGGTCTACCGCGCCAAACGCGCGCAGCAGTGATTTCGAAGCAGCGAGTTTTGAGAAGTGAGTACTAGTCGTGCTCAGGTGAGCACATCAGTGCTTGCAGTTCCGGTTCGCGCTCGGGCGTAGCTACGAACAACAGTTCATCACCTGGCTCAAGTACGTCGTCGGCAGCAGGGGGCCGAACGCTGTTGCCGCGCACGAGCGCGACGGGTGCTGTGTCCTGCGGCCAGGTAATCGAACCGACGCGGCTGCCGACCACGCTTGAGTCCGCGGGCAGGGTCATCTCGACTAGCTCCGCTGCTCCCTGTCGGAAGGTGAACAGGCGAACGAGGTCGCCAACGCTCACGGCTTCCTCAACAAGTGCAACGAGCATGCGCGGAGTAGACACGGCAACATCGACTCCCCAGGATTCATCGAACATCCACTCGTTCTTCGGGTGATTGACGCGCGCAACAACACGCGGCACACCGAATTCGGTTTTGGCGAGCAAGGACACGACGAGGTTGACCTTGTCATCACCGGTGGCGGCAACAACAACCTGGCACTCCGCAAGGCGTGCTTGCTCGAGTGCGCTCACCTCACAGGCGTCCGCCATGAGCGTTTCGGCGCCTTGGACAGCACCTGGGCGCGCCAACTCAGCGTCCTTGTCGATGAGCAGCACTTCGTGCTTGTTCTCGGCGAGTTCACGAGCGATGGCCCGCCCCACCTTGCCCGCACCGGCGATAGCAACTCGCATCAGCTCCGCACCGGTCCCTTCTCGGCAATGCGTTCCACGTCGTCGCGTCGTTCCGGATCGAACAGCAAATGCACCAGATCACCGTCTTGAATGACCGTCTTGTCCTCGGGCAAAACAGTTGCTCCGTATCGGGTGATGAAGGCGATGCGCGATTGGGTCTCGGTGGCAAGGTCGTTTGCTCGCTTGCCGATCCAGTTCTGGCCGATATGAACCTCGGCGAGAGCCATCGTTCCGGTCGGATCGATGTATTGGCTGTCGGCGCCCATGGGCAACAGCGCTCGCATGATCTGCGTCGAGGTCCACGTGACAGTTGCCACGGTGGGAATTCCGAGTCGTTGGTACACCTCGGCTCGACGAGGGTCGTAAATGCGAGCAACCACGTGCTCAACACCGTATGTCTCCCTCGCGACTCGAGCAGCGAGGATGTTCGTGTTGTCGCCACTACTGACCGCGGCGAATGCGTGTGCTCGCTCGATACCCGCGTTCTCCAAGGTCTGTCGATCGAAGCCGATTCCCTTGACGGTGAGTCCGCCGAAATCCGAACCAAGCTTGCGGAATGACTTGGCGTCCTGATCGACCACCGCAACCGAGTGACCCTGGGCGTCGAGGTCGTCGGCGAGCATGGAACCCACGCGCCCGCAGCCGAGGATCACGATATGCACGCGGCAACGCTACACGCGCCCGCCACCTATCCTGATGATGTGTCAGACCGTGAGCCGACAGATCGGTCATCTGCTCGTGGAGTTGCTGCTTCGCCCGAAGGTCCACGGATCGCCGTGGGTGATGAATTCGAGGTTGAGGTAGGGGCGGTGGCCCACGGTGGTCACTGCGTAGGGCGCATCGGCGATGTGGTGGCGTTTATCCGCCACGCGCTACCAGGAGAGCGGGTTCGAATACGAGTAACAGACGTGCGGAGTCGTTTCGTGCGAGCAGACGCGATCGCCGTCCTGCAGCCGCATCCGGATCGACGTTCACCGCTATGTGCTGTGGCAGGAGTGTGTGGTGGTTGCGATTTCCAGCACGCGAGTGAGGGAATGCAACGTCAACTGAAATTCGATGTGATGCACGAGGCGCTGGTCCGACACGGCCGACTTCCAGCGCAGCGCGTCGATGAATTGCTGGCAGAGGGCGTGATCGACCTGGGTCTGCAGACTGGGTGGCGCACCCGGATGAACTACCACCTTGTGACCGACGCTTCCGGCCGCACGGTTGTGGGCATGTCCCAACACCGCAGCGATCAGCGTGTGGATGCGACGACCTGCG
>JAQCBM010000235.1 GCA_027729865.1 Actinomycetota bacterium | reverse complement strand
CGCCTACCTGGTTGATATGACCGGGCCGGATGTTCTGCTGGAGGAGTTTCACCCCAAGGTTGAAGAGCTCGGTTGGCGAGGGGCTTTTGAAAGTGCTGCCGGCCTGTCTCTCGAAGACTTCGACACCGGCTTTATGGATTTCATGGAACGATCTAGCGGGGATCGTTTGCAGATTCTCAAAGCCGAATAGGTCCGAAACTTAGCTGCACATTTCCTGGCTCAACCTGTTGCTGCAGCCATCTTTAAATCTGTTCGTGTTCGTTTCAAGTCCGACCCGCTCCGCCCACGCCTGTTAGCCACCCATGAAGTTGGCCAACTAGCGGCGGCGCCGTGCCGGTGGCGGACGCCGAGAGCCATGGCGTTCTAGAAGTGCCTTGGTCGAACCGTCGCCTCGAATCTGCGCTCGCACCGCGCCGATTCGTCGTTTGGCCTGCGAGACCGCTGCGGCATGGTCGACGATCGGATCCGGATATCCGTGGCGTTCACCGGTTGCAACCAGCCAGGGCGTCGCCAACAGAGAGTCCGGAACATCGCGAAGTTCCGGCACCCATTTCCGTACGAATTCACCGGTTGGATCGTGGTCGATTTGCTGCTTGACGGGATCGTAAATGCGCAGGGCATTCATGCCCGTGATTCCCGACTGCATCTGGATCTGCGGCCAGTGGATCCCTGGGTCGTAGTCGGTGAACCAGCGAGCAAGAACACGACCGGTCTCTTGCCACGGCAACCAGAGGTCGTAGGACGCGAAGGAGGTGACCATTGACCTCATACGGAAGGTCGTCCATCCGGTGGCGGCAAGAGATCTCAACACCGCATCGACCATGGGATAGCCCGTCCGACCCTGAGTGAAAGCATCGAGTGCTTCCGGGTTCGGTTTGGCGGGTCGTAGGGCATCGAAGGCTGGGTGCAGCGCACTGCGCTCGATGTGTGGTGCGTCCTCGAGCTTCTGCGCGAAGTGGTCTCTCCATGCGATGCGCTCCTCGAACGCTTTAAGTGAGAATTTTGGAGACGCGGGTTCACCTTTGCGCGCCTGCACTCTGGCGTGAACTTCGCGTGCACTAACGGTTCCAAGCGTGAGATGCACGGACAAGCGCGAGCAGCCTTCCCAGCCGCTTACCGGGCTCGACAAGTGACGCTCGTAGCCAGAAACTCGCTCCTTCAGCCATGAACGCATGACCTCGCGTCCGCGGTTCTCGCCACCTTGTTGGCGGTAGTCCATCGTCTCCGCCGTTAGGCCCAGGTCGCGCAACTCCGGGATCGGCCCTGGGGCAACCTCCGTTGGCCTGATGGCAGCGGGTCTGCGATGCAGTGGCTGGTTGAACAGGCGCATGCGCTGCTGACTCCAGGCGTCACGCGAGGTAAGTCCGCGCATGGCACCCGATTGGCGGTGTTCGCGATACCGCACACCTCGCGTCCGACACCAGGTTGCCACTGCATGATCGCGCTCCCACGTGGCCACAGTGCCGAATTCCTCGTGAGAGTGCACCGTATCGATCGCTACTTGCTCGAAAAGGCCTTCAAGAACGTCAACCACCTCTCCGACTCTTACGACAAGAGGAGCTCCAAGGGCAGCCAAAGATTCACGTAAGTCGGTGATGCCATCGAGTGCTAACTCGATGTGCCGCGGTGATGTGTGCGGGTGCGCGATAAGGCTGGGCTCTAACACGTAGAGAGGTAGGACTGGAGATCCAGTGCTTACCGCGGCAGTGAGTGACGCGTGATCATGGACGCGTAGGTCACGCTTGAACCACACGATTTGCACGTCGGGGCGACCCATGATCCCTCCTGACGTGAGGTAGAACTGATGGCCCCGACTGTGCTGGACGTCCGAAGAGTCTTTGCAATTCTGTCTCATCCTGAACTGGGCGCAACACGGTGCTGAGCCCCCTTTCCCAAGGAGGCAGTCGAGAGGCACGCCATGAAGTGCGCAGGGGTAGATCGAATGCGCGCCGATCCCCTCCAGGCCTTATCTTCGCGTCAGCATCAACGACTAGGAGATTGTTGCTGTCGAGCAGTACACCAAACGAAGCCGCGGACTAAGTAGGGAGGACGGATGTCTGCCGAGCAGTTCCTGCTTCTTGCCACGGGAGTGCACCTCGGTTTCCAGGCTGTTGTCACGGTTGTGGTGTATCCGGGACTGCTGAATCTTGCGCCCGATGACTGGGCAGGTGGGCACACCGCTCATACCCGGCGCATGATCATCGTCGTTGTCCCGGTGTACGCCGGGGTAAGCCTGGCCCTGGGCTGGGCTCTCGCAACCACATGCTGTTCTCCGGCTCTGCTCGTGACGACAGGGGCAATAGTGATCGTCTGGGCTGCTACCGCCTTCGTGGCGGCACCCGTCCATCGTCTGTTGTCGGTGAACGGACCAACTCCGAAACTCATCCGCCGACTTCGCCGAGCAGACGGCATTCGATTGATCGGTGCAGTAGTCGCTTGTGGTGCGGCACTTTTCGTTTGAGGCAAAGGATTCAAAGATCCAGCGCCATCCTGGAGGTTGGAGAACGGCGCAGGCGTCCGGTCCGTGGAATTCGATCTTCATCCATGTACCGCTTCCGCAACGAGAAACAGGTTGGCTTGGCTGCCGTTCACCGCGGATGTTGATGCTCTTGCCGATTGAACTCCGGAAAGCCGGGGAGGGGTAAATGGCGAGGCGACCTCCGAGAAGCTGATTGACGAAGCTTGACTTCGCTTTTCGCTGAAGTGCCTGTGCGCATTGACCGGATAGTTCGGCTGGATCAACGTTAGGTTCGAAGGTGGTCACGGGTTCTTGGGAGGATTGCCATGGGTGAGGTGGTGGCTCTCGCGCTAGGGATCGCGGCCTCACCATTTGCGATCCTTCCTGCGGTGTTGTTGCTGTTCAGTCCGCAACCGCGAGCATCGGCACTTGCGTATTTGCTCACATGGTTTGCGTCGATTGCGGTGGTAACCACGATCTTTGCGTTGTTGTCCGGTGTGATCGGATCAAGTGACGCTCCTGCGGATTGGCTTGCATGGGTCAGGATCGCTGCGGGAATCGGGCTCATCGGTTTGGCCGTGCAACAGTGGGTGACTCGCACGGCTACTCCGAAAACTCCTCGTTGGATGGAGAAGCTGCAAACTGCAACGCCGCGTTCCGCCAGTGGGCTTGCTTTCCTGTTATCGATTGCCAACCCCAAGATCGTGCTCTTGGCGGCGGCCGCAGGTGTGGACATCGGGGGTGCTGACTGGCAATTGCCGATGCAATTCCTTGTGGTCGCTACTTTTGCGGGCGTTGCTTCGCTTACCGTCACGCTTCCTGTTGCGGCCCATGTTGCGGCTGGCGCGCGGGTGCTCGGTCCGCTGACGCGAATCAAAGATTGGCTCATTCGCAACAACGTCGCTGTGTTGGCCACAGTCTTCCTTGTGCTGGGAATTGGTCTGGTCTCCAACGGTGTGGCCGGCCTTTAGGAGCCGCGCAATTAGGCTGGTCTACTCACCCGAGAACTCAGATTGGATTTTTGTCGCATGTGCCAGCAAGTGACCTGCAAGATCTGTCAGAAGAAGACCTGGGCCGGCTGCGGTCAGCACGTGCAGCAGGTGATGAGTGGTGTACCAAAAGCGCAGCAGTGTTCCTGCACGGCAGCCGACAAAGCTGCGTATAAGGCGGCGCATCCAGGCTTCTTCGCTCGCCTGTTCGGGAAGTCAAAGGCGAAGTAGTCGCGAGGGGGAGGCGCGCTCAGGGTTGACGATGTCTCCGTTCGAGTGGTTCGCGTGAACGACTTCCGCCGATACCCGTGATCGGAGCGGGTAGATCCACTTGACTACGTCTATGGCCAAGGACCCTGCGGCAGCACCCAACGTCCAACCGGGGCTCCAGGCGAACGCCATCGGGTTCCTCGACGCGGTCTCGATTGGGCTGAATGCCACCTCACCTGCGTATTCGCTGGCGGCGGTGCTGGGGCCGATCGTAGTTCTCGTAGGCGTGGCGGCGCCGGGAATCTTGCTGGCTTCGTTCGTCC
>JAQCBM010000234.1 GCA_027729865.1 Actinomycetota bacterium | reverse complement strand
CCATCTACCGAAAGGGGCCCCCTGCTGGGTGCCCCTTTCGTATGCATGAGCCCCCATGTGAGGAGACTTTCCCCGTGGCGCGCGACCTGCTGATCGGCTTCGGAGTCGGAGGTTTCTCCGGCGCGTTCGGCGTTGGTGGCGGAATCATCCTCGTGCCGGTTCTGGTGCTGCTTTTTCACATGCAGCAGAAGAATGCGCAAGCCACGAGTCTGGTGATGGTCGTTTTCGCCGCAACCGCCGGATTCGCGACGTACGCCTTCACGGATTTCGTGGCGTGGTTGCCGGCGGTTTTCATCCTCGCCGGTGGACTGATCGGTTCACTTCTGGGCAGCAGTGTGGTTCGTCGAACGTCGGACGTCCGCCTTCAAATCGGATTCGGGCTACTGCTCGTAGCTGTGGCGATTCGGATGCTCTGGCCGACGCAGGATCTCTCGACCACCGAATTGCCCGCACTCTCGATCGTCGTCGTTCTTGCTTATGTTGCAAGTGGCATCGCGATGGGTGTGCTGTCAGCCCTCTTCGGTATCGGGGGAGGGATCATCCTCATTCCGATTGTGGTGACGTTCTTCGGGTTCTCGCAGCAGATGGCCGCCGGTACGTCCCTTGCCGTGATGGCACCCATCGCATTGCTTGGCGCGTGGCGTCAATCGCGCACGGGCGCAACTGATTGGTCGACCGGTCTGCGTTTCGGCATTGCGTCTCTTCCCGGTGGGGTGGTGGGTGCGGCCGTCGCTGTTTCCGTGAGTGGAACGGTCGTGAGAACTGCTTTCGCATTGGTGTTGGTGTTGGTGGCACTGCGCATGCTGCGTGAGGGATGGCGCGGACGCCTGGCTGCGTGAACAAATCGGACATTGAGCGAGAAATTTTCGGCTAGCGCAAGCTCACCTAGATACAGGGTCTAGTGTTGGCCGCTTCTCTTGAACACGCATCGGAAGGAACCTCAATGATGGAGAAGACAACACGAGTTGTCGCGGTGGCGGGAGTGGGTGCGCTTGTCGCATCGCTTGCGCTCGCGGCTCCCGCGTCGGCGAACGACGGCAAGACGACCCTTGCAGCAGGCAACGGCACGGTCGGTATCAACCAGGTGCTGAACGCCACCTACGTGTCCAACAACGCGGACGCTTCCTGCGACGACGAGGGAGGTTCCATCAGTTTCGATTTCGCGATCAAGAACGGTAGCGACATCGGCACCATCGCTGGAACGTGTACACCCGTGAGCAATGGGTCTTTCACTCCGGTCGCAACGTGGACTGCCAGCATGAACTGGACGCCGACCAACAGCGGCAACATCAGCCTTACGGTGTCTGCGACGCAGCAGCGCCTCGGTGGCTCCAGCGTTGTCGGCACTGCTTCCAAGAGCGTGAAGATCGCGGCAGCCCAGCCCTCGGGCGCACCCTCCAAGGTGCAGAACCTGAAGGTAACCGGTGTTTCGACCAACACGGTCTCGCTGAACTGGAGTGCACCCAGCAGCAGCGGTGGTTCGCCGATTTCCGGCTACATCGTGAACTGGACCGGCGCCACGAGCGGTCAGGTGACGGTGCAGGCGACCAACGCCAACATCGGAACATTGTCCGCTGGTTCGTCCTACACCTTCAGCGTCTCTGCGGCGAACGCTCAGGGCTGGAGCGACTGGTCAAGTGTGTCGCAGAACACCGCGAACGCGCCGACCCCGCCGCCGGTTCAGCAACAGGTGTTGTCCGGCCCGTCGTGGACCGGTGGTGGACCCAAGGTCAAGAGCGGCAAGTGGAAGACCTTCAACGACACCGCGAACCTGGACACCAATGCTGGACACGAGGCTCGACTCAGCGCAGTCAACAAGTCCTCCTCCATCAAGTCCGTCAGCTTCCGCTACCAAGGCGACCTCGTGCAGGTTCGCGCGGTATTGAAGCCCGGTAAGAAGAGCGGCACCTTCACTCTTCGTGAGTCCTCACCGGCATACCCCGGCTTCACGGCCATGAGCGTGACCCGCGACATCAAGGTGACGAAGTAGCCGTAACCCATACACAGGCGCAAGATGGGGACCCTCCGAGTCATCGGGGGGTCCCCATCGTTGGAACCAGTGTTCGCGACAACTCCGAGCTTGTGTTCGTTAGTCGTTAACTGAGTGTCTTTCTGCCGTGCACATAGTGCTGCCGTTCGTTTCACGAACTTTTCCCTTCTGGTTTCCCTAACGGTGCGTAAGCGTTACCTGACGCCCCTAACTTCGCGCGGAGTCGTTCCGCCAGGAACTCATGTCGAGGGGAAGTTCATGCGCTCTACACGCAAGTTCGCATTCACCGGAATCGGCTTGGCGCTCGGTCTTGTCGCGCTCGCCGGTTGCTCGAGTGATTCAACATCGTCAGACACGGCGACCGAGACCGCTGCGGAGACCGCTGCGGAAACTGCAGCCGAAGCTGCTGCCGAGACCGCGGCAGAGGCCGCGGGTGACCGCAGCGACTGGCCGACGACAATCGTCGTGGCGGCCGTACCGTCCGAAGAGTCCTCGTCGCTCCAGCAGAGTTACGAGCCTCTGCTCGAGACGCTCCGCGAGCAACTCGGCGTTGACGTCGAGTTCTTCCAGGCGACGGACTACGCCGGCATCATCGAGGCACAGAACTCCGGCAAGGTGGACCTCGCGCAGTACGGACCGTTCTCCTACGTCCTCGCCAAGACGCGCGGCGCCGACATCGACGTTGCAGGTGTCATGACCGACGCTCCTGATGCCGAACCTGGATACCAGAGCTACGGAATCGCCCTCGGCACCAACGATGCCGTCAATTCGATCGAAGACTTCAAGGGTAAGACGGTGTGCTTCGTCGATCCGGCCTCCACGTCTGGATACCTGTACCCAAGTGAAGGCCTGCTCAGCGCTGGAATCGATCTCGAGGCGGACATCACGCCCGTCTTTGCCGGCGGCCACGATGCTTCAGTTCTCGCTGTGAAGAATGGTGACTGCGAAGTTGGGTTTGCCTTCGACGCGATGGTTGACAGCAACCTCATCGAGTCCGGTGATATCCAGCCGGGTGAAATCAAGACCGTCTGGAAGTCTGAAGTGATTGCCGGGTCTCCCATGGCGATCCGCAACGGCCTCCCGGCCAGCCTTGACGCGGAAATCCGCCGCATCGTTCTCGAAGAGGTCAACGTCGACAAGCTCATCGCTGCTGGCAAGTGCACCAGCACCGAGGACTGCGGTCTGACCGACGAGAACGTCTGGGGCTGGGTTTCCAAGCCCGACTCCTTCTTCGACGGTGTTCGCAAGGTCTGCGAAGTAACCGGTTCGGAGAACTGCCAGTAATTCCCCGGTCGCCTGCCACCCGGTCTGTAAATCGACCAGGTGGCAGGCGTTCCGTTAGGCACAGGAGGTAATCAACCGTGGAGAAGATCGCGATTCGAGCAGTCGATATCGACAAGACGTTTCCCAATGGCACGCGTGCCTTGAAGAACGTCTCCATCGACGTTCCCGAACAACAGATGCTTTCTTTGGTGGGTCTTTCGGGTAGCGGGAAATCCACCTTCCTTCGGATCGTCAATGGTCTCCTCCCGGCCACCTCAGGTGAGATGCAGGTTCTCGGTACGCACATGGAGAACGCGAACCGTCATCAGATTCGTCGGATCCGACGAGACGTTGGCTTCGTGTTCCAACAGTTCGGGCTGGTAGGTCGGTTAACCGCCATCGAGAATGTCCTCACTGGAGCGCTGGGTCGCTTGCGCTTCCCACGATTTGGCGTTATCTCCTATCCGCTGAGCTTGCGCCGGCAAGCGTTGGAACAGCTAGACCGCGTAGGCATGGCTGACTACGCATTTCAGCGGGCCGACACGTTGTCCGGTGGTCAGATGCAACGGGTTGCAATCGCCCGATCGCTCCTGCAGCAACCGAAGATCTTGTTGGCTGATGAACCGGTCGCTTCTTTGGATCCTGAGTCTTCCCAGCAGGTTATGGAAGTAATGTTTCGGATCGTTCGCGAGGATCACTTAACCGTGATCGTCACCTTGCACCAGGT
>JAQCBM010000233.1 GCA_027729865.1 Actinomycetota bacterium | reverse complement strand
CCTGGTGAAACAGAAGAAGACTTCCAAGGAACGCTCGATGTGGTGGCACAGGCCCGTTTTGCGAGTGCCTTCACTTTCCAATACTCCAAGCGCCCGGGAACTCCGGCCGCTGAATTGCCCGACCAGATCGATCCGGCCGTAGTGCAAGAACGCTACGAGCGTCTCGTTGCGCTGGTCAACGACATCGCGTGGGAAGAGAACCGCAAGCTCGAAGGAACCGAGGTCGAAGTCCTCGTCGCCGCGGGGGAGGGGCGTAAGGACGGTGCCACGTCCCGCATCAGTGGGCGCGCACGCGATAACCGCCTGGTGCACGTGAACGTGGGAGAGGCGCAACCACCGATGCCCGGAGACCTGGTGACCGCCCGCGTCACCTATGCGGCTCCGCATCACCTGGTAGCCGATGAGGTCATCGACGTCCGGTATCGCGTTACGCGCGATCGTCCGAGCGGTGTCGCCCTCGGTATGCCGAGCGTGGGCGTCCCGAGCGCGTGAGCTCACCGGTCCTCTTGGCCATCGTGGGGCCCACGGCCTCGGGCAAGAGCGCGCTGGCTGTCGACATCGCTCACCTCGTGGGTGGTGAGATTGTCGGAACAGATTCGATGCAGGCCTATCGCGGCATGGATATCGGCACCGCAACGCCCACGCTTGATGAGCAACGGGGGATTGGCCACCACATGATCGATGTGTGGGACATCGATCAGCCCGTCACCGTGGTGGAGTTTCGGGACAAGGCCCGGGAAGCGATCAATGGCATTCGCGCCGCACACACGTTGCCGATCGTGGTGGGCGGCAGCGGGCTGTATGTGCGGGCGGTCCTGGAGGAGTTGGACTTTCCCGGAACCGATCCAGCCGTGCGTGCGCGGTGGGAAGACGAACTCGATCGACGGGGGGCGCCGGCGCTGCACACCGTCTTGGCCGAGCGCGATCCGGCTGCGGCGGCCGCCATTGAAGTGAACAACGGCCGGCGCATCGTGCGTGCACTCGAGGTCAATGAGATCACCGGAGAGCCGTTCATCGCCCAACTGCCCGCGCCTGTGGATCACTATCCGACGGTTCGGGTGGGTCTGCGGATAGATCGCGCGCAACTCGATGCGCGGATCGAACAACGTGTCGATGCCATGTGGGCCGCAGGTTTCGTCGAGGAGGTGCGCCAGTTGCAGGCGGCCGGGTTAGCGCAGGCCCCCACTGCCCACGCTGCCTTGGGATACGCACCGATCCTGCGTCACCTCGCTGGCGAGATCAACGAAGAACAGGCTCGGCAACTCACCATCGACGACACCCGCAAGTTCGCGCGCAGGCAACAACGGTGGTTCGCCAAGGACGAGCGAATTCAGTGGTTCGACTACGACGACCCTGCGTTGGCCTCGTCCGTAGTTGGGGTTGTGACTTCTACGTAGTACTCGGTTCCCAGAAGGGCACGCGCAAGGGGAGCTGGCAATTTTCCTAGTACCTGCAGGGTGCGAACTCCGTCGTCGGCGCTGGCTTGTGAGGCGTGTGCGGCCTGCGCGGCGCGTTTGGCGCCCAAGTGATCGCGCACATTCACTCGATGGGTGATCTGCGCCCGTGGTGTCCACGCTCGATCGAATTCAGCGGGATCGAAGTCGGCGGGGGTCAGGCGCAAGCGCGCCGCGAGGTGGACGGTTCGGGCGATCGGTTCGCGTGGCAGCGTGGCCTCGAAGAATTGAACCCCTGTTTGCTGCGCTGCGAGACGAGCGGTCCGGTGCACCTGGATGTGGTCGGGGTGGCCGTATCCGCCACTGGGGTCGTATCCGACAAGGAGGTCCGCGTCTTCTTCGCTGAGCACCTGTGCGATCTGCTGGCCGATCCCATCCGGCGCAACGTGGGCGAAACCGTTGGCCGCCGAAGCGTCGAGTCCGGAATCGGCGTACCCGAGGTTCACCACACGGTGCAGACCCAGGATCTGCGCGGAGGTGGCCAACTCCTGCGTGCGGGTGGCCGTTAGATCCTCGATCGTCGAACTCGCCAACCCGGCGGCGCCGTCGGTGGCCATCACGAGCACCACTCGATGTCCAGCGGCTACTGCTTTGGCCATCGTGCCCGCGGTGAGCAGAGCCTCATCGTCAGGATGGGCGTGGCAGAACACCAAGGTGCGCACCGCCGCATTGTTGCCTACCCCGTTACGCACGTGCCGTACGGTCACCTCGTGCGGATTGCTCACGTCACCGATTGCTTTGCTCCGCGCACCGGCGGTATCGAGACCCAAGTTCTGGGACTGGCCGAGCGACAGATCGCCGCTGGTCATGACGTCACGGTGGTGACCGCCACGCCCGGTGACGGCGAGCAGCGGTCTGGCCCCGATCAGGTAGGAACCGTGCCCGTCCTGCGAATCGCGGCCCGCCTGCCTTTCGACCTGCCTGTGCATCCGCAGACCCGTACACACGTGTTGCGGGAATTGCGACGAGTTCGTCCGGATGTTGTGCATATCCACGCGGGCGCGGCATCACCCTTCGCGTGGGGTGGTGTTCGCGCCGCGCGTCAAGCGCGCATCCCCACGGTTGTCACCGTTCACAGCATGTGGGATCCGCTGACCCGAGCGGGTACGCGGTTGCTGGATCGCACCGCGTGGGGGATGGGGTCAGGGGTGGTGCTCAGTGCCGTGGGGTCCGACGCTGCCGCGCGGGTGCGCGAAGCCCTCGGTCAACCGGTGCTCGTGCTACCGAACGGAATCGACCCACGAGAGTGGTCGGTCTCGCGAGTGCCTCGCAGCGACGATGTACTGCGCGTGGTGAGCGTGTTGCGTTTGGCGCCACGAAAGCGCGCCTTGCCCCTGGTCAGCGTGCTGCACCGCGCGATCGCCGCCACCAGCGGTCGTATCCGAGCGACGTTGATCGGGGACGGCCCCGAGGCAGGGCGCGTCGAGCGCTACATCGAACGCCACGGCCTTTCGGATGCGATCACGCTGACCGGTGGGCTGAATCATGCGCGTATCCGTGCGCACTTCGCCACCTGTGATGCCTTCGTGCAGGCTTCCGTGCGCGAATCATTCGGCATCGCGGCGTTAGAAGCTCGAACCTCCGGACTGGCGATCGTGGCGCGGGCCCAGGCAGGCAGTTCAGACTTCGTAACCGACGGGGTAGAGGGCCTGCTGGGCGACGACGACGCCAGCTTGGTCTCTTCACTATTGACGTTGCAGACCGACCCTGAGTTGTTGTACAGCATCATCGAGCACAACCGCAGCGTCCCACCTGCCCAGGCGTGGCCGAGTGTGCTCGAGCAAGTGCAGCAGGCCTACGACATCGCCCGGGGTGGTCGCAAGCGCGCACTAGGCTGATGTGGTGAGCAGGGTTGTCGACGTGCCTTTCGTGAAGGGGCACGGCACGCGAAACGATTTTGTGATCTTGCCTGATTTCGACGGACTCCTGGATCTAACCCCCGAGCGGGTTCGTTGGCTGTGTGATCGCCGGGCCGGCATCGGGGCCGATGGCGTGCTTCGGGTGGTGCGTTCGGCTCGCGAGCCGGAGTTCGCGCAGTTCGCAGACGTTGCCGAGTTCTTCATGGACTATCGCAACGCCGATGGCTCGTTGGCGGAAATGTGCGGGAACGGCGCACGCGTTTTCGTTCGCTATCTGCATGCGTCGGGCTCGATGTCGTCGCGCTCCACGGTTATCGCAACGCGCGCTGGTTTGATCGAAGCCGAAGTGCTCGGGGCAGAGTCCGAAGAGATCGCGATCGGAATGGGGGCTGTACACAGTGAGGCATCGGCACCGCTGCCGATCTCCGTCCAGCATCACGAACGCTCGTGGGACGCACAGCCGGTGCATGTTCCCAACCCTCACGCCGTGGCCTTCGTCGATTCGCTGGAGCTCGTGGGTGATCTGACCGTGGCTCCGCAGGTAACACCTGCGGAGGTCTTTCCCAACGGCGTCAATGTGGAATTCGTCGAACGGCTAGGTCCGGGGCACATCCGCATGCGCGTACACGAGCGCGGAGTGGGCGAAACGATGTCCTGTGGCACCGGGGCGTGTGCTGCCGCCTGGGCAG
>JAQCBM010000232.1 GCA_027729865.1 Actinomycetota bacterium | reverse complement strand
CATCGCTGTTGATCACGGTCACCGCCGCCTGTCCAGAAATGACGAACAAGACGCGATCAGCGGGTGCGCCCTCCCGATACACCGGATCCCCGGCGTCGTAACTCTCGGTAACGAGCCTGGTGTAGATGTCGGCCTCGTCATCAGCGGACAGGCCGAGGATGCTGAGGTCGACGTCGGCTCCGGTGAGTCTTTGCTCCCACATCCGGGAATAGGCCGGAGACGAGACCAACAACTCTTGGTGCGTGCCGGTGCGAAGGGTGTCCTGATCGAGGAAGGCAATGAGGTCCACCGCCTCTGCCACCTGCGAGTCGCGCACGCTGAGCACCGTCGCCTCGTATGCGTTTTCGCCAAGGGTCGACACCAGGGGCAATGCGGTGTCGGCCTCACTGAAGGGGATGAGTGATCCAATAAGGAGCACCCGTGGCTGTAAGGCGACGGCTATTGCGAGGTTAAGCAACTGCCGGTCGCTGACTGAGATCAGATTGCCGCCGGGGCCGAGAGTGGTGTTGAGGCCTTCGGGAAGTTTCGCGAGGTGCCCGAGCCCGAGGCGTCCGAGCAGATCAAGGGCTTGTTCGTCTGTCAGATGCGGATCTGCCGCCTGCAACTCTTCCCGCACGGAAACGTCGAAGCCATGGGCTTCATCCGACACAAACGCGATCCGGCCACGCAGCAGTGGACTGCGAACGTCCACACCATCGAGTGTGATGGAACCCGCCTCTGGGTTTTGATCACCCGCAAGGGCTGCGACCAGGTTGTCTGCAAGTGACGATGGAGAAGAGACCACTCCAAGAACAGAACCGCGGGGGATCATCAGGTTGATATCTGCCAACTCGTCTCCGGTATCAAGACGCAGAGACACTGAGTGAGCGGCCAGCCCAGCGGAGGCGCCTGCCTGCGGCGAACCCGCTGGCTCGTCAATGCGGTCCGGCTCGTTCAAGATCGTGTCGATGCGTTGCTGAGCGACCACCCCTAACTGCAGGGCGCGCACCGAAGGAGGCAGAGCTTCCAAACCCACCACCACGCTCTCGACGAACAAGATGGCCGCGGCAACGCCAGCAAGGTTTTCCCCGCCCAGCGCCACGGCTCCGAGCGTGACGACCACCAAGCCCGCGAGCCCCGTTGCGTGGGCGCCGACGATGAGTTTGGCGACTTGCCTGCCCTGTTCGTCGCTTCGGTGCTCGAGCCGCTCGGCGCGTTGGGCAAATCGACGTCGCTGCCAGTCGCCGAGGTTAAGTCCCGCCAGTAGACGTGACGTGCTGATGCTTTCGTCTACTAACTGAGCGACCGCAATCTTGGCGTCCGCTCGCAGGTGATCGATCACGAGGAGGGTTCGTCCGATGCGTCGGTGGACCAGCAGAAAGCCGATGGTCGCAATGGCCATGGCCACTCCAGCTATCGGCTCGATCACCGTCAGCAGGATCAGACTCTGCACAACTCGTATAAGGCCGGGAAGACCTTTTGCGAGAGTCTTCTCTACGGCCTCGGCGACGTCGTCGACGTGATTGGTGTGATGATCGACCACGGATGATCGGTCAAGGACATGCTGCCGCGAGATTCTCGACGTGAGCGCGCGGTCGAAGATTCGTAGCCGAAGGTGCAGGGCGGACTCATTGGCCACCCGGTGCGCACCGATTTCGGCGTAATACGAGACGACCAACTGCAGCACGATGATGGCAAGTAGGCCCACGACAGCTCCGGTGTCCCACTCACCGTGGTGGAGGATCCACTCCACTAACAAGGGAGTGACAGCCACGCAGGCGAGGAACACCAAGGTGCCGGTGATCGTCCAGCCGATCAGACGCCTCAGACCTACCAGGTAAGGGCGGTACCACCGAAAGAAGGCAACGAAGGCGGCGTACGCAGACTCCTGCTGACGGGCAGGCCGATCGGGCTCACTCATCCCGGAGACTCCCAAAGCTCGAAAGGTGGTCGATAAAAGGCCGATGATTATTCGGAAAGTGCCCGGGTCACTACTGTGATTCCACGGTGGTGGATTGCCAGATGGTGATGTGCTGGAGCAACGTGCAATGCCAACAGCGAGCAACCAACCTCAACCTAATTCTGCCAAAAAGCCTAGGCTGAATCCATGGCTGTTGTCGGCCCTGAAGGTGCCATCGGCGTCTAGGACCTCACGAACAAGCTCTCGTCTGTTCTCGAAGGGGTTCTTGCAGGTAAAGAAGTGACCGTCAGCAAGTACGGTCGCTCCATTGCATGGATGCCGCCCCTCACGGCACCTCACCGCCCCAGGCCTGGAGGATCAGGTGGCCGCAGTTACTGCGATCCATGCTCTGTGGCACACGGTGCGTCGGTCGCCGAATGAGAAGTCGGCGCGCGACTTGATCGACAAAGGTCGTCGTTGATGGAGTACCCAGGGCGGCGTGGTGCTAGATGCGTCGACTGCGGTGACGTGGGTACTACGAGACGGTAAACCCGAGGATGAAGAAAAAATGGACAAACTCGTCTCAACTGGACTTGTTCTCGTACCGGAGTTCTGGCACGCGGAGTTGGCGAATGCTTTTCGTTCCACCATGCGAGTTGGTTGGATCGATGGGGGATTCGTCGTGGGTGTCTGCGAACAACTTGATTAATTGGATATTCGCACCGATGTGGCAAGCACTCAGGTCCAGCAGCTGACGCGGGCGACCCTTGATCGGCATTTGGCGAAAGCGGCCCTTTCGGCTGGGGTCACGCTAGCTCTGTGAGTTCGAGCATGTGCGTCCATTGGGATGAGTGACGGGATTTGAATCCCGGCTGGGCGGTGAACTCGATAGCACTCTGCCGTTCGTGGCATTGGGTCGCGGTGTAAGTGAATCAGATTGAAGGGCCCTCTAGGGCCACTTGGAGTTGATCCAGGTAGTTGTCCACGATGTCCGAGATAAGTTCGGGATCCACCCGGAAGTACATGTGCACGACGATATTGCGCAATCCGGCGATTAATGTCCACGGAACGTCGGGCATGAAAGCGATCGTCGCCGTTGGTAGCGCCCGATCTGCCTCACCGATAACGGCCAGATTGCGCAGGATTGCATCAAATGCCATCTCTGCGAGATGACCTTCGTGACTGCTGAGAAAATCGCGATAGGCGCGACAACGTTGGATGGCTGACTGTATGTCGTCGAACCGCTAGTTTAATGAACGACTCATATGGCTAATGCGCGGTCTAGTGCTGTCTTGGCGACCGATGACTCCAGTAGATCAGCGGCCACCACATCAACGTCGCGCCCGAGAATTAAACGGAACTCCTCGCTCAGCCCTGCGAGGCGCATCAAGGGATTGGCTTCACCTGAGAGAAGGTCGACGATGATGTCGATATCGCTGTTGGGCGTCGCGTCCCCACGAGCTACAGACCCGAAGAGTCGGGGATTGCTGGCTGCGTGCCGATTCAGCGACTTTTGCAGATCATCGCGGTGAGCTGCGATTGTCGTGGGCACCTCCGTCGATGTTTCTGTCGGTGACATGCCCTCAAGATACGCTTGTCGTCAGCGGCCAAACCGCCCGAACGGGGTGAGTGACGGGACTTGAACCCGCGGCATCCGCGACCACAACGCGGCGCTCTACCAGCTGAGCTACACCCACCGCGGCTCCCTTTCGAGAGCGCTGGGGGAGTCTACCCGTGGTCCACCACGTGGTTGTTGCCGAGTTCCTTTGCCTCACTGGTGCTCGGGCCGGGGAGGGGAACCATCACCGCATCGCGGTAGTAGCGCAGTTCGGCGATGGACTCGCGGATATCCGCCAGTGCTCGGTGGTTGCCAGTCTTCTCGGGGGTGTTGTAGTAGGCCTTCGGGTACCAACGCTTGGTGAGTTCCTTGATGGAGGAGACGTCCACGAGTCGGTAGTGCAGGTGGGCATCGAGGTCTGGCATGTAGTTCGCGAGGAACATGCGGTCCACGTACACGCTTGATCCGGCCAGCACAGCCTTGCGTGCTTCAGGGACGTGTGACTTCACGTAGTCCAGGACGCGGGCCTGGGCGTCGGCGAGCGTGGTGCCGTTCGGGATCTCATGGATGAGGCC
>JAQCBM010000231.1 GCA_027729865.1 Actinomycetota bacterium | reverse complement strand
TCGCACACGGGGTCAATCGCCGGAACCGATGCGGTATACGACGCTGCGTTCGAACGAGCGGGGGTCGTGCGCTCCACCGACCCGCAGGGCCTACTGGATTTTCTTCGCTTTCACTCCGATCCGAACCATCGGCCCGCCCGACCGGGAGTAGCAGTACTGACGGTGTCTGGCGGATGTGGGGTGTGGTGCGCCGACCGAATGGCCACTCTCGGCCTAGAAATGGCCGAATTTCTGCCCGCCACGATCGATCGGCTCACCAACATCCTCCCGCCGTTTGCGTCACCCCAGAACCCTGTGGACGCCACCGGGCAGATCCAGAACGACCCAACAATGTTCGAGGGGTGTCTGGATGCCATCCTCGACGACCCGGGGGTCGGCACCCTCGTGGTGGCCCTTGGCTTACAAGAACGTCAGGGTGAGGCGATGGCCCGCCAGATCGTTGACGCGTACCGGGCGCATCCAGAGGCCTGTGTGGTCGTGGCATGGCTGGCGGGCCCTAAAGTTGTCCACACGTTGCTCGGCGAGGCGGGGGTGCCGGTGTTCGGCGATCTCGCACGAGCTGTCGACGTCGTTGGCGTCGCGATTAGGTCATCTCAGGTCTCAAGTGCACCACGTCAACGGATGTCTCCCGCCGATCTCACCGTGTCGAGGGTTCCTACCACTGAGCACGAGGCGAAGCGGTTCCTCGCCGATTATGGGATACCCACGCCGAATGGTGTTCTCTGTCGCACATTGTCAGAGATGACCGCCGCGGCCCGGGACATTGGATACCCGGTGGCCGTCAAGGGCCAGGTTGCTGGAGTGGCACATAAAACCGAGCATGATCTGGTTCATCTCGGTATTAGTTCGGATGATGAATTAGCCGAAGCCCATGAGAAGGTCGCGGCGGCTTTGGAGCGTCTCGGCTCGCCGAACGACGTGGACGGGGTCCTCGTCGAGCAAATGGCCCCCGCCGGGTTGGACGTGATCGTGGGGACCTTTACCGACGACGTCTTCGGGCCCACAGTCATGTTTGGTCTCGGAGGAGTCCTAGTGGAGTTGGTAGACGATGTCGGGTTCCGGATTTGTCCTGTCGACGACAGCGAGGCGCTCGAGATGATCGCGAGCACCCGGGCCGACCGACTCCTCGCTGGCTACCGCGGTAGCGAACCGCTCGACCGAGACGCCCTCGCCTCAGTTGTGGCACGTGTTTCAGAGTTGGCGAGGTCGCAGAGTTCGATCCTGGCCGAGATCGAATTGAATCCGCTGCGAGTTACCCCGGAGGGCGTGATGGCACTCGATGCTCTCGTCATTGGTCACGATCGGCAGTGAGGACACATCAAATGATCGATCCAGCCTCACACCCGGGAGCGGTTCGACCCGAAAAGTTGGAGACTTGGACGAAAGAGGTGCTCGTTGTCGCCGGTGTCCGCCGTTCTGACGCCGCAGTAGTCGCGAGGTGCCTCGTCGAAGCGGACCTGCGTGGGCACCACAGTCACGGGGTCGATCTTCTTCCCGCTTACGTGCGCGGGTTCGAGGAGAGACATCTTGATCCGGAACCTGACGTGCGCGTAGTGCATGATTCGGGGGCCGTTGTGACTGTCGACGGTGGAAACGGACTAGGTCACGTCGTGGCCGACTTTTGCTGTGAAATCGCGATCGAGCGCGCACGACAGTTCGGTGTCGCTGTGGTCTGTGCGTCAAGTAGTAACCACTTTGGCATGGCGGGCCACTGGCCGCTAAGGGCAGTCCGGGCCGGCATGATCGGCCACGCCACGACCAACGGCCCGTTGGTCATGGCTCCCTGGGGCGGACGAGTTAGAGCCATCTGCAACAACCCGCTCGCGTGGGGTATCCCAGCCGGTTCCGAACCGCCGATCGTTCTTGACATGGCGTTGACCGCCGGCGCCCGGGGCAAGATTCGGCTCGCACGACAAAGGGGAGACAGAATTCCCGCCGGATGGGCCATCGATTCGTTTGGTGAACCCACAGTCGATCCCGCTGACGCTTTGGACGGCGTCATGCTTCCACTCGCCGAGCACAAAGGCTCGGGCCTTGCCGTGGTGAACGAGGTGTTGGCGTCGGCTCTTTCTGGAGCGTCGTCCCTCGGCGCGATCACCGCTGCCACGATGGCGTCCTCAGGGGTGCACTCGTCGTGGGGCATCGGGCATTTCTTCGTTGTGCTTGATCCCGGCGCGTTCCGACCGATCGATGAGTTCCTTGGCCATGTCGATTCAATCATCGCGGAACTGCGTGCGACTCCTCCGGCACCCGGTTTCGCCGGCGTCGAGGTTCCTGGGGCACGCTCGGCGGCGTCGGAGGCTCGTGGACGTCGCGATGGTTTGCGCCTCGATCCTGGCACGGTTGAGTCTCTGACTGATCTCGGTCGACGTTCAGGAATCGAGCCGCCGTACTAACCGTTCAGGTGGTGTCGTTGGAGAAGCCCACCATACGCTTCGATCTCAAATGCCCTCGAAACAGCCGCTGGCCCTACCATGGAGGGAGGTTGAGCACATGGCGGGAGAGATTTCGGAGGCATTCCGCCTAAGCGCTCAAAGCCTCTCCACCTTGAGTAAGGGAGATGAATGAGGATGACGGCCTTAAGTTTTGACGAGAACGTCACGACGGTTGCTACCGGAGACCCACGGAAGGCTCTGAGGGCGGAGGTAAGGACATGGTTTGGGACCATCATGCCGGAGGTAGCAGCGCTGCGGGATCCGACGCTGCCAGTCTCCGAAGCCCAGGATTTCGCCATGCGTCGCCGGTACGCAGAACTCCTCGCCCGCGATGGTTGGGCTGGCTTGGCATGGGACCGCCGTTGGGGCGGCCACGGGGCTGGATTTCTCGAGCGACTCGTCTTCGCTCAGGAAGCAGCACGTGTTAATGCCCCCGACCCTTTAAGCCGCCTTGGTGTCGACATCATTGGGCCGACCATCGGCGTCATGTGCGAAGAGGATCAACAGCAGTTGTATATCCCTCCGATCCTGAATGCCTCGGTTATCTGGTGTCAGGGCTTTTCAGAGCCGAACGCCGGATCCGATTTGGCGTCGCTGACGACAAAGGCCGAACTTGGCAGCAACGACAACTGGGTCATCGACGGTCAAAAGGTGTGGACGACGATCGGGCAGTACGCCGACATGTGCCTAGTGTTGGCTCGTACGGAATTCGACGAGTTGCCACATCGTGGCATTAGTGCGTTCGCTGTTCCGATGTCGGCGCCAGGAGTGACCGTTCGACCGATCAACCAGATCACTGGCGGTCAAGATTTTTGCGAGGTCTTTTACGATTCGGTTGTGGTCGGGTCTGAAGCGCTGATCGGCGGCCGGGGCGATGGATGGAAGTTCGCGATGACTGCTCTCGGGTTCGAACGGTCGATCAATTTCATGACCCGTCAGGTCAAATTAGCAAGGCAGGTCGAGGATCTCCTCGAACAGATCCGCTTGCACAAATCCGTGGTCCCGTCACACCTGAAGGATCGAGCTGTGGACATTTATGTTCGTTCCGTAGAGATGCAGGCGACGGTCGGTCAGCTGATGTCCTCAATAGATCGCGGTGACGGGCCTGGTGCGGAGAACAACGCCTCAAAGGTTTTCTGGAGTGAGACCTTTCAGGAGGTAGCCGATCTCGGTCTCGAGCTCGAACAATCTGTTCCTGGATTTCGTGATGCGTTAGTGGTCGACTGGGCGCATACATATCTGGCCGCCCGAGCGTCCACGATTTACGCGGGAACGAGCGAAATTCAGAAAAACATCGTGGCTGAGCGAGGGCTGGGTCTGCCGAAATGAACGCGGAGGCCCGACTCGTTGCTGCCACCGAGGCCGACGAAGTCGAGATGGCGATCGCCGACATGGCGGCGGAGTTCTTCGCCGACCGGGCTCCGCTCGAGCGGCAACATGCCCTCGCTCGCCGCATCGAGGCAGATGAAGTTGCTGTCGAACCCGAGTTCGACTTGTGCCGGGAGATGGGCGACCTTGGCTTCTTTTTCCAGGCGGTTCCTAAGTCGGCCGGCGGCCTCGGATTGTCGACCTCGGTGTCC
>JAQCBM010000230.1 GCA_027729865.1 Actinomycetota bacterium | reverse complement strand
TTGCGCGCCATCGACAGACAGGGGTTCGCGCGCTAGCGGTTCCACCGTTGCAGCGAATCCCTGAGTGCTGAGATGGTCGGCGATGGCCTGGGCGGTCATGGGATTGCCGGCGGTCGTAACCCCGGCGACCAATCGCTCGGCGCGCTCGGCGGCGAACGCGGCGACTGCCTCGCGTCCCTCCCGCTGGGCCATGAACCGCAGGGCCTCGAGTGCCAAGGTGTCGTACGCCTGATCGCATGCGGCGCGACCGGCTGCTGTCAGCGTGAATACCTGGCTTGGGCGCCCACGCCGGGGGTCTGGATCCGGTCCGTAGGGCGCTCGATCGAGGGCCTGGACCAACCCGGCATCTGCAAGAGCGTGAAGTGGGCGGCGCACGGCCGCTGCGGAAATGCCCAAAGCCTGTGCAATGGCCGCTGCCGTGGAGGGGCCGTGCTCGGCGAGGCAGCGGGCCACCCGCTCGGCGGCCTCGGTCGGGAATTTCACAACACCATTGTGACGTAATTGCCTACACGCGCAACATCAGGGTCAGACCTACACTCACGCGGTGCCCCATCCCCTCAATTCGTTTCCCCCGGATTCCGGGGCAAACGCTCACAATTCCCCGAGAACCGGGGAAAACAAGGCGTTTGTCCCGGGATCCGGGAAAAACGTCGCGGGGAGGAAAGGTCCGGCGCTGCTGGAGGCCGACGGCCTGACAATCACCTATCCCGGCGCAGTCACGGCCCTCGATGGGCTTGATCTGGAAGTGCCGGACTCCGGCATCACCTGTCTATTGGGGGCGAACGGGGCCGGGAAGACAACGCTGCTCGAATCAGCCGCCGGCTTGATCCAGGCCACGTCCGGATCCTTGCGTGTGCTGGGCACGGATCCCGGATCGACGAACAACCGCCTCCAGGTCGGGGTGATGCTGCAGGACGGTGGGATGCCCGGCAGCGCCCGCCCGCGGGAATTCCTGGACTACGTGAGCCGCCTGTATCCCAAGCCCCGCGACGTGCGCTCCCTCCTCGACGCGGTGGAAATCGACCCGGACACTCGCGCACCCATGCGCCGGCTATCCGGCGGCCAACAACGACGCATCTCCTGGGCAGCAGCCATGGTCGGCAACCCGAGATCGCTGCTGCTCGATGAACCAACGGCAAGCATCGATCCCGTAGGCCGAGAACGCCTGTACGACGTACTGCGCACCGAACGCGAACGCGGCGTGTCAATGATCATTGCCACGCACCTGATCGAAGACGTGGAGTCGCTGGCGGATTACATCGTCGTGGTGCGCAATGGTCGTGTAGCGCTCACGGGCACACCCGAAGAGTTGCGCCCCCGCAACACGTTGGTAGTTCGCAGTGCCCGGGAGATGGATACGGGTGCGCTGCTCGCTGCCCTGCCTGCCGGATCGACGTGCCAGCGCACAGCTTCGGACAGCTATCACGTCGAGGTTCCCACCGGCATCGATCCCGCTGTGATGGCGACCGTTTCGTCATGGTGCGGTCAGCATTCGGTGCCTCCGGACCTTTCGGTGGGTGACCTTCGTACGGCTTTATGGAGCGCTCTTCGTGGAGGTGTTCAGTGAGTACACCGATCAGCACGGAGAACAGTACGCGTTCGTGGTCGACCCTTGCCGCAGTGCATGCCCGCTGGGTTCTGCGCACCACGTGGCGCAACGGCGAACAACTCTTCCTTCTCGTGGGCATTCCTCTCGCAGCGCTCCTGGCCATCACGCGCACCGATCTCCTCAGTACATCCACACCACCTGTGGTCATCACCACTGTCATGGTTGTCTTGGCAGCCGGATTCACCTCGCCGGGTATCTCTGTGGCCTTCGAACGCCGATACGGCTCTTTCGCGTTTCTAGGAACGACGCCGCTGCCACGCAGCGCCATCATCGCGGGGTCACTGATGGCTATCGCACTCAGCGCCATAATGGCGCTGGCACTGCTCTCGATCATCGCGGCCTTTCTCGGAGAGATCGCCACCAACGACTTTGCAGTCATCGCGCTCACCGCGGTGCTGGGCTTGGCCGCCGTGGTGCCGTGGGCCTTCGTTCTCGGTGGCACCGCTCGATCCGAAACGGTCTTGGTGCTTGCCAATGCAGTGTTCGTCGTGGCAACGCTATTCGGCGGCGTGTTGGTGCCAGCGTCCTCTTTGCCCTACGGAGCGGCTCTGGCCTGGCTCCCCACAGGTGCGATGGTGGATCTGGCCACGAACGCGGGTAACGCGGGTGCCGTGAGTGTGGTGGTTCTCGTTGCGTGGAGCGGTGTCGGAGCGACCCTCGCTGTGCGCACCTTTCGGTGGCGTTAGCGTTTTTGGTGTAACGGTTTAGTCTGAATAGCGTGACCACTACCGCCCCAACCGTCACCGGCCCGGCGAACGCATCTCCTCGCGACCCGGGGCGATCTCCGCGCTGGATCCGCGGGATCTACGTCGCCAATCTGGTGGTGCAGGCCGGCATCATCTTGACCGGCGCCATCGTGCGCATCACCGGAAGCGGTTTGGGGTGTCCCACCTGGCCCGAATGCGTGGACGGTTCCCTGGTGCCCACCACTGGGCAGATGGAGTCCTGGCACAAGTACGTCGAATTCGGCAACCGGCTCTTGACCTTCGTGTTGGCCATCGCGGCCATCGCCGCGGTGGTCGCGGCCCTGATAGACCGTCAACGGCGCCATCGACTGGCTCTTCCTGGTAGGCGGGTACTGACACTGCTGGCAATCGTGCCTCTGGCAGGAACTGCGGTACAAGCGGTGCTAGGCGGGATCACGGTGCTCACCGGGCTGAATCCCTTCACCGTTTCCGCGCACTTCATCGTCTCGATCGGACTGGTGGCCGCATGTGTGGCGCTTGTCGTCAGATCCGGGGAGCCTGGCGATGCGCCCGTCTCGTGGCTGGTACCCGTTCCGCTGCGCTACCTGACATGGGCACTGGTTGCCGCGACCCTCGCTGTGGTGGTGCTCGGTGTGATCACCACCGGCAGCGGTCCACATTCGGGCGACATCGACGTGCAGGCGCGCTTCGACCTGGACCTGCGGACCGTGGCATGGCTCCATGCCGACAGCGTGCTGCTGTTCCTGGGGCTCACCATCGGACTGCTCGTTGCTGCTCGGGTAGCGCATGCGCCCGCGGCGCTCGGCAGGCGCACATTGATCCTGCTTGCTATCGCACTGGTTCAGGGGCTGATCGGCTACACGCAGTGGTTCACGGGGCTACCGGAATTGCTCGTCGTGATTCACGTGCTTGGTGCGATTGCGGTGTGGATCGCAGTTCTGTTCCTACCGCCAACGCTGCGCACGCGCGGGCACACGATGTCAAGCGTTCCTATCGTTACAGAACGAACGGGCTGATACCGACCAGCAAGAAGATGATCGCCAAGTAGCTGATTGAGCCGTGGAATAGCTGCATCGAAACTCGAAGCGTCGCCGGTGAATAGTCATCGGCAAGCATCTCGTCGGCGTTACTCGAGCTGGCCTGGTCTCGGCGCACACTTCCCCACAAGCGATACGCCTGCAGCAAGAACACCGTGCCTACGAGCCCTGCACCGATGCCGTACACCCAGCCAACCGGGGCAACGAAAAGAAGTAGCAGTGACGTCGCCACCATGAGCCAGGAGTAGGCGATGACATGGCGTGCAACGCTGCGTGGCGATCGGGTCACCGGCAGCATCGGAACACCCGCAGCCCGGTAATCCTCGCGGTACTTGATGGCAAGAGGCCAATAATGCGGTGGCGTCCACCAGAAGACGATCATGAACAACACAACCGGAGCCCAACTGAGTGATCCGGTCACCGCCGACCAGGCGATGAGGACTGGCATGCAGCCGGCCGCTCCACCCCACACGATGTTCTGATCAGTGCGACGCTTGAGCAGCATGGTGTAACCCACCGCGTATCCGACGATCGCGATGAGAGCCAAGAGTGCGGATAACGGGTTGGCCAAGACAGCCAAGACGGTGATGCTCAGTGCACTCAGGATGAGACCCTGCAAGAAACCGGCTCGCATGGATACCGTTCCGCGGACCGCGGGCCGATG
>JAQCBM010000229.1 GCA_027729865.1 Actinomycetota bacterium | reverse complement strand
CACGCGGCGCGTTATCTCCCTGCGAACCCGAGGAATAGCCAAGAGTGCAAGTGCGAGCACGGCGATGCCGGCGACGATGATCACCGCGATGCGTGGCGGGTCGAACGTGAAATCTGCGGCGGTTCCTGCGGCGATACCGAAGCCGAGCAAGAGCAGGATGTGCACGATGAATGTCACAACGCCGGACACACCCACGCTGGCGGCTGCGAGCGCTGGGTGCAGGCCGGACTTCTGCAGGTAGCGGACGTTAATCGCAATCGATCCGAGTGTGGGCGGGGACACGAGCGTGGCGAAGTCGCCGGCGATCTGGGCTTGCAGAGTGTGCGACAACTTGAGTTTCTCGGGAACGAAGCCCGAAAGTGACCACGCCGAGCCGAAGTAGGTCAGCAGGCTGAACAGGAAGGCCGCTGCAATCCAACGCCAATCGGAGTCGGTGATCAAGGTCGAGAGGTCGACCTGGGCTAGCTGCGACAGCAGGACATAGGCCGCGATTGTGCCGGCAACAACCAAGATCAACGTGCGTGGCTTGATTCGCTCGAACTGGATGGTCTCCTCGTCGGCACCGGGGCGAATCTCCACCAGTCGATCGCGCAGCGCCACGATCAAGCCCTTGTGCTTGCGCAGGTTGCTCCGAGTTGTGCGCGATAGGGCGACGGGCTGCAAAGCGGGCAGGGCGCGCCCAATCCTGTCGAGTCCGAGAACCGCACGCCCGGTGGCGACGGCACGTTCGGCGCTGGTCAACATGGCAAGCGTGCAGAGCAGTTCCGCGACGTCAATTCGCATAGAGACATCGCTCGCGGCAACGCCACCGGTGTCATGGCCGAGCAGCCACACGCTGCCATCGGTTGCGCGCAAGAGGTGCTTGGCGGTCAGGGAGCGGTGGGCGATCTGATGGTCGTGCAGGGTGCGCATGGCACGCCACGCACCTTCGAGATCGGCGTCCCTCACCTCGGGTAAGTCCGTAAAGGGCACACCATCGATGTGCTGATAAGCCAAGACGCACGAGTCTGGGCCCACCTCCGATGCCAGCAGGAGTCGTGGCTCCGGTGCCCCCGCGGCCTCGCCTGCGTAGGACACCAAGGCCGCGTGCTCGAGTGCACGACGCATGTTGAAGGCGGAGTTCCCTGGTTCCTCCCGAAGACGCAGCGAGGTCCAGATGGCGCGCGCGAGGCCAGCGCCTTCGAGGTCGCGGTCGAAGACGCTGATCTGCAGCAATTGCCCGGTTCGAGTGGTGGCGGTGTAACGGCGGCCGCGCGAGGTGGATTCCCGAGCGCGCAGCATGGTGATCGGGAGGCCGCCGCGATCCAAGGCCTCGGCTACCTCCGCGCCGCTGGGCCTGGTGGTTTGAATGCCAAACGCATAGCGAACCGCCAAGCCCACAGCCCATCCGATGCCCAACGAAGCCGCGAGTCCAGCGATGGCGACGGTGGCGCTGAGGATCGCCACGATCACCAACGAGCCCATCACGAGCGTGGACAGCGCGTTCCATGGCCTACGACTCATCAATTGCGACGCAGTGATGAATGCGAGCAGTCCACCGAGGGTGGGCGTGGTTGCAGCGTTCGCGGCGTTGCTGGAACCGGTCAACGCGATCAGAAGTCGTGCGTCACCGAACTGGGACACCAGGATGGAAACACCCGTCAGGACTACAGCAGCGATAAGCAGTGCAACCAGAGCATGGAACAACTGACGCACGCGACGACGCACGATGAGCGCAATTGCCCCTGCGATCGGAAGGAGCAGGGTCCCAAAACCGCCAATGACGTTGATGACCAAGACCACGGCGCTGGGCAGTAGTTGGGCGCCGCCCTCGAGATCTTGTTCCAAACCCGAAGTGGTGCCGGTGGCGAACCAACCCAACGCCACCGAGCCGGCGGTAATCGCCAAGGCCAGCGCGAGCCGGGCGAGATCCAAAGGCCGACGCAATCGACGGGGGATGACGCCGTCCTCGATCACGATCGTGCCGCCCGGTGTCACGCCATCCCAGCCGCCGGCCGGGCGCTTGGTGAGGTTCGTGGCGCCCAAGGCCCCCGTGAGGTTCGTGACTTCCGTGAGTCCGGCTGGTCCAGTCAGGCCCTCGGCATCGGCCAGGGCGTCGGCGCGCAAATCCTGAGCCGGCGGATCTTGTGCCGGCTTTCGCTCGTCGGGTGCATCGTCGTTCTCATGGTCGATCGGAACGGGCAGCGGGCCGGCGATCGTGAATTCGGTGCGCAGGGTCGACTCAGACCCACCTTCACCCCGCGTGTCGCCACTCACCGGTCGATGGTGTCACACCGCGGTGGTATCCATGGCCTGTGCACGTGCGGTTGGACCTGTCGGGTGTGCCTGCCGCCACGGCTCCGGCCCTGGACCCCGAGCAGCAGCAGGTGGTGGACCACCGACACGGTCCGCTCTTGGTGCTCGCCGGCCCGGGCACCGGCAAGACCACCACCATCGTGGAATCGGTGGTGGCCCGTCTCGACGAGGGCTCTGATCCGGAATCGATCCTCGTTCTCACCTTCGGGCGTCGAGCAGCCACGGAACTACGCGATCGAATCGCGTCACGTCGTGGTGGGGGTCTCCTGCCGCAGGTGGCTACCTTTCACTCGTTCGCTTACGGACTCGTTCGTTCGACGAGTGGAGAGCAGGAGTACCTCGATCCACCCCGGCTGCTGTCCGGTGCGGAAGAGGATCAGCGCATCCGCGACCTCATCAAGGGCTCGCTCGATGATGGGTCGGTTTCCTGGCCGGAGGATCTACGCGAGGCACTCGGCACCCATGGCCTCGCGGTCGAGGTTCGAACGTTGATCGCTCGGATGCGTGAACGTGATCTATCACCAGCGCAATTGCGTGCCCTGGCAGATGCCCATAACCGACCGGCCTGGGCAGCTGTTGCGGACCTGGCCGAGCAAGAACAAGACGTGATGGTTTTGCAGAACGTCATGGATTACACCGAGCTCATGCGACGTGCGGTCCTGCGCGCGGCAGATGCTGATGTGCAGGCCGATCTGCATGGCCGGTTCACCGCGATCTATATCGATGAGTTCCAAGACACCGATCCACTTCAAGTCGAGTTGCTCCGACGCATCAGCGGCCCACGGACATGCGTCGTCGCTGTTGGTGACCCCGACCAAGCGATCTACGCTTTCCGCGGAGCCGACATCAGCGGAATCTTGGAATTCCCCTCCAGATTTCCGCAAGAAGATGGCGACCCCGCCCCGGTTGTCGCTTTGCGGACCGTGCGCAGGTACGACTCCGTGATCGGTGCAGTCGCCCGTGCAGCATTGGCACCCGTAGCGCTCCCGGGGCTTCCCGCACTCGCACAGCGACAACACCGGAATCCTGCCCTCACCGAACGAACAGCTGAAAACACCGCTTGCGTTGACGTGCACACCTGTCCGTCACGTTCAACCCGTGATGCGTACATCGCCCAGCAGATCCGTGCAAGCCACATCCACAACAAAGTGCCCTGGCGCGACATGGCTGTCCTTGTCCGTTCCTCCGATGATCTGGCCGGGCTCCACCAGGCACTTCACATGGCCGGGGTTCCATCGGCGATAACGGCCGATGAGATTCCGCTTCGCGCCGAGCATGCGGTGGCGTACCTGCTATCGATCATCGAATCGGCTGCTCACCCCGCGGGTCTGCGAGCCGATGATGCCGTGGATCTACTGACCGGCCCTGTGGGCAGACTCGACGTCTCGGATATCCGGGTACTGGGCCGCGAGTTGCGCGCGGCGCGCAAGACCGAAGGTTTGCCGGTGCTCGCGGCACGTGAACTGATTCGTGAAGTGGTGGCCGGCAGTGAGCTACTGCCCCTCGCGCCGGAATCTTCGATCGCCGCAGGAGTGCGTCGCATTCGGGATGTCATGGCCGCCGTGAGCAAGCGAATCGAATCGGGCGCACCGATCGTGGACGTGTTGTGGACGGCGTGGACAGGAGGCACCTCGCCCCACGGCTGGCCCGATCGTCTGCGGGATTCGGCGCTGGCTGGCTCGATTCGTGCCGGCCACGACCTCGATGCTGTGATCGCGCTTTTC
>JAQCBM010000228.1 GCA_027729865.1 Actinomycetota bacterium | reverse complement strand
CGTGCTTCTTCTTGCTCCATGGGGCGAGAGGGGTGTGATCGCCGTCCTTGTCGACCCGAGCAGATACCAGTGCTCAGAAGAGTGTTGTCTGTGTTGCCGGAGGTTCATGGTTGAACACACTGGCAAGATCATCGCGGGTAACGGCTCGTGCACCGGCTCGAATCAGTTTCTGGTTTCCTGGGCCCTCGTCACCCCTGATATCGAGAACGAAGAGCGGCTTCTTCTTCTTGAGGCACAGTTGACCCATCTCCCAAGATCCGCCTGATTCTCCAGCGGCAATGATGACCACGTGGTCACTGAGCGCGGCGATCGTTGCGTTGCGTTGCATAGCTCCAGGCCCAGACCACGGGATGCGCGGTTGGAATTGGGACACAATGCACACGTCCTCTAACGACTCGGGTTGCCAGTGACGTCCGCCTTGGTCGACTCCACTCGCCATGACGCCGATCGTGTCCCCGCCGGCGTCGAGTGCGCCTTGATGTCCTGCGCTGTCTACACCGGCCGCCAACCCAGAAATCACTTTCCAACCTTGCCGGACGGCCAGTGATCCGAGCTGATGTGTCAAGGCGAGGAGGTCCTCGCCCGCTGATCGCGACCCTGCGATGCCGAGCGAGGGTCGACCGTCATCGAGTAACGAAGTCCGACCAATCGCCCAGAGGGCAACTGGCAGTGGGGGGTTCGCGTCGAGGAACCGAGAGTTCGGGTAGGCATCGTCGCCGGGTAGTAGAAGGCGCTCATCTCGACTCTCCGGAAACGGATCTTCCCGGAGGGCCTGCAGGAGCCGGAACAACAACTCGTCCGACAACCCGGTGAACTCGACCGCAGCGTCACCAGGATCACCCGTGGTGAAGTTGTCCAGCTCGACAATGTCGCGACCCTGTGCGGCGAGCCGCTGTGCGAACTCCTGGGCTTTCGCGGGGCCAATACCTCGCGTCGCGTGAACTACCCACCAACATTTTCGTCTGCGATGCATCTGAGCTCCAGTCTGTACTTTTCAGGTCGCTCTGACAGCAGCAGTCCCTGCGACTGCGGTCAGGTTTTGAAGACGAAGGGCCTCTGCAAGGGAGGCGAGTGTGCCTCCCGTTCGGTACACATCATCTACAAGAAGGATGCGACGCTCCGGAGCGTCCCACTTCACTTCAAACTGGCTGTGATCGAACATCGCGGAGCTGGCGCCCTTGGCTGGCGGTGTGGCTCGCACTTTGTGCACGCGATCGGAGCGGTCCGGAACGCTCAATGCAGATGCGATATGCGTCGCCAGTAGATGGGGGACGCTGACCGGTCGCGTCGGTCCGAAGTATGGAACTGCACACACCGCCTCTATCTGAGAGAACGTAGATCTCTGGGACGCGAGCGACACTGAGGTTTGAGCGAGTCGTGCGCACAGCCTCTGCGCTGCATCGAAGTTGCCGGTGTATTTCGCCTCGTACATCAGTTGGCCATCGTGTGTTCGCTGATCCGTTGCCGGTACGGAGTAGTTGTCGAGGACCCAAACTTCCCAGTGGGCTTGGACTCGTTGGTTGAAGAACAGGACACCCGGTCTGAAGCGTGTCATCGAGCTGGCTCGTGTTTCGTCAACCGGTTGAGCCGTGAATTCTTCCGGCCTGCGCCAAGCCCGAAACTCGAAAGCATTCGCAAGGCGAGGCCCGAGGGGTTGACGGGTGTCGTGGCACTGCTAGCGGCGCCGAGTTTCACGGCTCGATGCCCGGAACGTCGTAGGTGTATCCGACGACTTTCAACGCTGAGTCCTTGATGTCCCACGGGGTTATGCACGTCAGCCGTCCACCGCTGGCGCTCTCTCGCCGAGTGCCGCCCAGTGTGATCCCTGCGACGATCACTAAGGCATTGTCCGGGTATATCGCGTGGTGGTGTTCGACTTCCCCTCTTGTGAGATTGACAGTCGTCCCTTTCGACGTTGTGCCCTTCACCTCCACGAAGAGCTCTCGGCTTCCTTTACGGCAGTGAAAGTCGTAGGGATGTCCGAGGCTTGTGTCATCGATCTCGGTCCAGCCTTGTTCAACGAGAAACGCGTGTGCCAGTTTCATCGCATGACGCTCTACAGCGGTTCGCTGAGTGGAGGTGAGACCAAAACCCTGACCTTTGGATGCTCTGCCTGCCGAACTTGACATCGATCGGCGTGCTTCGCCCTCTTCGGAGGGGCTCGTAGACAACGCATCGAGGGCACTCACGAGACGCTTAGCAACGGCGGTCGGAATTTGTCTTCCTGAGCCGTAAATCTGGTTCCATTTCACCTCGGGACATTCGGCGAGGAGGCGCTCAACGGTGATGCGATTCTCGTCATCGACGAGCACGTTCCATCGAATGTCGACGTAGTTCGCCGTGTCACCATTCGCTGCCCGCTTTTCATCCCAATGCGGACCTTCCCAGCAGCATTCGGAGCTGTCACCGACTGCGACGCCGTATCCAATAATGCCCCGCTTGCTTGATCCTTGCCTTAGGAGAAAAAACTCGTCATCCGGGTGGATGCCGTGAGCGCGGCTCCCAGTACTCCAGCCGCCTACAACTTCGTGCCCCGATTCGATGGCGGTGATGTCGTTGTCTCGGCTGATCCAACTCCACGCTGCGGGGTTCCAAGTCACTAGAAACGCTTGTCTGACGAGGTCCAAGTGCTGGAGGAACTGAACCGCGGTAATTCGGTCGAGTTCGATCCGCAACTTTTTTGTCGAGTTGCCGCCCCGAGCACCCGCTTGTTGTGCAATCGGTAACTGCAGGCGTCCTAGTTCGAGACGCAGTTCCTCAAGTGCGCTATCGCTACTTGGTGGGCGAAGCGGGTATCGCAAGGGCAGGGTTCGAGCTTTGAGTGGCAGAAGAAGCGCGGGTCGCGAGTCAACCGTGATCCGATTGACCGTTCCTCCGGCGGCGCGGACCCCTCGAAGTAGCTCCGTCAAGCACGGGCCGTAGTCACGGTTGCGGTTACCGCTGCGCGCCTGAAGAACGACAGCGCAACGGTTCTCCGCTATATGCTCAACATCAAACTCTGCGTCGAGCTGCTTGCCATTTATCCTCAGTTGCATTGAATTCTGAACTTAAGGCTTGTTTCTTTCTGGGGTCAAGGGTGTCGATTCCCCTCCAACATGACTCACGAGCTTTTATGGATTCAGTCTGTGGTGAACGGCAATGTCGATAGCGACGTGAACATCAGCGGGCTTCACCGCAGGGATGTCAGCATGAAGATCGGATCGTCAACGCCACACTTGCGTTCCCACTTATAGTCTCGCGGGGTTTGGTGATGGGAGGGCACAAGGTTGGACGGTCCAAGTGATGCGTACACCAGCGATGAGCGAACTTTGAACGCAAGCGACTCTCAGTCAAGGACAGAACGTTTTGTGCGCTACGAGTTGCAACCAGCGGCACGGCGGCAGTACCAAATCATCGCCCTACGAATCATTGCGGAAAACGGTGGTCGAGCTTCGATTGATCAGGTGAAACGGGCCATACAAGCGCGACACCCAGATAACAGGTGGGATCGTCGGTACCCGATCGTGGTGCTGGGTGAACGAGGCATTTTGCGCGAGGAAGGTGCAGATGTCGCGTTAGTCGAGGAACTGACGACCGCGCAGACGGCGTCGCTCCTCGCCGCGCTGGACGAGCGGAGCGTAAGAGCCGCAGGTCTGCGCGTGGAGGACGCCTCATGGCGTCCCGGGGCTGCCGAGTGGACGGCATTGCGCGCGTTAGTTGTTGAACGTGACGGCGAAGTTTGCGCTGTTTTTGATTGTGGGGTGGCGAACGACCTCGAGTTAGACCACATCTGGCGCGGCTCGCTTTTGGCAGCGCAAGGCTGGTCGCCGCAAGCGATCAACGACCCAACCAATCTTCAATTGCTTTGTGATACTCACCACGGTCAAAAGACCGCGAGCGAAGCTGCGCTTATCCGACTAGCTGCGCACGAGTCAGAGTCGGCGCCCTAGCGCTCAGACGCTCAGGATGTCTTCGGCGTCCTCGCGGAGACCGGCGACGGCGCGGCTGACGAGACGGCGGGCCGCCTCAGCGGTCACACC
>JAQCBM010000227.1 GCA_027729865.1 Actinomycetota bacterium | reverse complement strand
CGTTCGCCGAGTGTGTGGTGCCCCGCGTAACGGTCGTAACCCGCAAGGCCTACGGCGGTGCCTACGTAGCGATGAACTCTGCATCCCTGGGCGCCACCAAGGTCTACGCCTGGCCCGATGCCGAAGTAGCAGTCATGGGTGCGGTTGCCGCGATCCGCATCCTGCACCGCAAGCGCCTGGCTGAGGTGCCACCGGAGTCACGCGAGCAGGTGGAACTCGAACTCGCCGCCGAACACGAAGTCATCTCCGGCGGCATCAAGCGCGCGATCGAACTCGGCGTAGTTGACGAGGTTGTCGAACCGATCGCCACCAAGCGCACCGTCGCGAAGATCCTGTGGGACACCCCCGGGGTTCGCGGGGTGCACGGCAACATCCCGCTTTAAGGCCAATCCCTTTCCGCTGATTCTTCGAATTCCCGGATGATTTCTTCATCAAGATCATCGAAGTCATCCGAAATAAGGATCTTGCCCTTCAAACTCCCGCGTCCTGGCCGCTGCCCGGTGCGAGGCTCGAAGCGGATGAGCTTGCCTACGGGAATGCCATCCCGAGTGATGACGACACTTTCCCCCGCTTCCGCCTCAGCAACGAGTTCGACTAACCGTTCCTTGGCCTCTTCCACATCCACCCGAATACTCACACCTACAGGTTAGGCGTCTGGTGCGACACTCGCGCCCCTAGTAGTTCGGCTTGTCCGGCTCGATCTGCGAGACCCAGGCGTTGATGCCACCGCCCACGTGGATGGCGTCGAAGCCAGCGCCCTTGGCAACAGCCAGCGCCTCGGCCGAACGACCACCCACCTTGCAGAACAGCACCACCTGCTTGTCCTGGGGCAACTTCTCCAGCGCTTCACCGGTGAGGAACTCACCCTTGGGAATGAACTCCGAACCGTCGATCGTCACGATCTCCCACTCGATGGGTTCGCGGACATCCACCAGCACGAAGTCCCGCTCCCCTGCCTCACGCTCATCGATCATCTTCTTCAGATCCTGAACCGAGATCGTCGAGTCGCGCGCTGCCGCTGCGGCTTCGTCAGAGATCACACCACAGAAAGCGTCGTAGTCAATGAGTTCGGCGATGGTTGCGTTCACGCCGCAGATCGCACAGTTCGGATCCTTGCGGATCTTCACCTGGCGGTAGTCCATTTCCAGGGCGTCGTAAACCATCAAGCGGCCAAGCAGGGAGTCACCGATTCCCGTGATGAGTTTGATTGCCTCGGTCACCTGAATGGAGCCGATAGATGCGCACAGCACACCGAGCACGCCGCCTTCGGCGCAGCTGGGAACCATGCCCGGGGGCGGGGGCTCGGGATACAAGCAGCGGTAGCACGGTCCGTACTCGGCCCAGAACACCGAAGCCTGTCCGTCGAAGCGGTAGATCGATCCCCATACATACGGCTTTCCGAGCAACACGCAGGCGTCGTTCACCAGGTAACGCGTGGCGAAGTTGTCTGTGCCGTCAACGATGAGGTCGTACTGCGCGAACAGTTCCATCACGTTCGATGAGTCGAGGCGCTCAGTGTGAAGGTTCACGTTGACGAACGGGTTGATCTCCTTGACTGAATCGCGCGCGCTCTCAGCTTTCGGGCGACCCACATCGCTTTGCCCGTGAATGATCTGGCGCTGCAGATTCGACTCGTCGACAACGTCGAACTCGACAATGCCGAGCGTGCCCACACCCGCGGCCGCGAGATACATGAGCGCCGGTGAACCCAAGCCGCCTGCGCCAACACACAGCACCTTGGCGTTCTTCAGTCGCTTCTGTCCGGTCATTCCCACGTCCGGGATGATCAGGTGGCGGCTGTAGCGACGGACCTCGTCGATCGACAGGTCCTCGGCGGGCTCGACCAAGGGCGGCAGGCTCACGGTGACTCCTCGTTCCATCTCAGGTGCTTGATGCTTCAACAAGGTTAACCACGGCGACCTCCACCGCATTCCCTACCTATCTAGTTGCAAATGCCTCGCAGAAAGCCTTCAGCCCAGCAGCCCTCGAGCGGTGCTCACCTTGAGGTAGCAGGCCAGGCTCCCCCCAACTGCGCAGGAGCGGAAACCGTTAGCTACGTAGAAGTCCACGAGGGCTCGGTCATCGGGGTCGACGACGATCACCTTTCCCCCTCCAACGTCGCACGCCCGAAGAACTGTTTCGATCGCCGCACGAAGCAGGTGTCGGCCCCATGGAATATCGGCGTTGGCCCGCAGATCAACGTGGACGGCAAGCTTGCCGATCTTCCACGCTGGCACGGTGCGTGGCCAACCACGAGTGTCTTTCGCGGGGATCTCGGTGCTCGCAACTTGGGTCGGGTTTATCGCGAAGTAGCCGACCACTCGTTCGCGGCCTTGAGCACCCTCGATGAGCAGGTACACCGCGCACACGCCAGCCCGAATCGAGGATGCAGCGTGCTCTCTCAGCCAGGCGTTGTAGACGTCGTGACCGCAGTCAAATTCCGAGAGGTCATGGTCGTCGGAAAATCGAACTACTTGGTAAGTGGTCTCCGACATTCACGACCTGCATCACGAGATCAGACGGGGCAGCGATGCCAGGTCAGCCAGTTCCGGGGACAGATCGGGTTCATCAATCGACGCCATCATGGCGTCGAACACCTCAGGTGCCATCAGCGTTGTTTCTCCGCGCGCGATGACTTTCATGGCTGCCTCACGTAGGGCTTCGGTGACGAAAGCTGTCTTGGATACGTGCAATGCATCGGCCGCTTCAACGATGAGGCGGTCCAAGTCCCGGTCGATCCGTGCCTCGAGCCTTGCTTTCTGTTCCGCCATTGCCGCGCCTTCCAGGTCGTGTACGGCAATTGTACGGCTGGTCATGAGGCCCGCCCCATCATTTGGTCCATCGCCCGCACAACCTCCTGCCAGAGGGCGCTCGGCAATGAACCCATCCGCTCAACGAGTTCCGACTTGTTCACGGTGGCCAGATTCGTCATGTTGATAACCGAATCCTTCGTAAGGCCCGCCGTGCCGCGGGGAACGAAGACCATCGCCGATAACTGAGCCCGATCCAGCCGGGTAGTCACCGAGGCGACCACCGTTGTTCCCCACGAGGAGTGGTTGTACCGATTTCCCTGAATCACCACCACGGGTCGGCGACCGCCCGGCTCAGAGCCAACCGGTGGGCCGAAGTCATGCCAATAGACCTCACCTTGACCCACCAACCAACTACTCGGATTCATCATCGATCCATTCGCTCGCACGCAAGGTCCGACGACCCGCCTCAAGCACCCACGAGGATTCCGGATCGGTGGTGTTGTCTCCGAATCGTGCGACGAAATCGTTGATTTCATCGATTTCCGCAGCGAGAGACAAGTCGTCCAGGTGCCGGCGGGCTGCATCGGCGAAGAACTGGGAGCGGGAGATCCCCATCTTCTGCGCCTGGGCCTCCACCGCCTGAAATACGTCATCGGGCACTGAGATTGCGAACTTCATACCGTGAGTATTACTCGGTAATACCTTCTCGTCAAGGAGTGTGTCCATGCCTCGACCCTGGGCCAGAGTGTGCCGCGAGCGCGTTCCGATTCCCGGCTGTGGAAGGCACGTGCGCTCCCTGGGGATGACGACTCAGGGAATGAGGTTGCGTAGCACTCGGAGTGCTACGGACAAGGTGGCGAGGTCGGGTTCTTCAACGGCGTTTATCTCATCCAGGGTGGCACGGGCACGAGCAACGCCCTCGGCATTGGCTTCTTCCCACTGCTGAATGCGTTGCTGTGGTGGCGTGCTGGCATCGGTGGATTCGATGACGGTGCTGGTCAGGGCGGCGATCGCTTGATAGAGGTCGCTGCGTAGTGCTTGGCGCGCAAGAGCCGTCCAGCGGTCACCGCGCGGGAGAGCGGTGATGCGTAGGAGCGTGCGATCCATGTCGTAGCGATCAGACAGCGTGAAGTACAGCGGTATGACTGTGGCGGAATCTTCTCCGGTCTTGACACAGATGTCGGTGATGTCGAGAAGCGCGAAGACGTCAAGGCCACTTGCTGCTGTGCGAGCGAGGTCCTCGGGCGCACCGGCTTCGATGAAACGCTTGGTCAAGCGCTCG
>JAQCBM010000226.1 GCA_027729865.1 Actinomycetota bacterium | reverse complement strand
TTCGGGTAAACGCCGAATAGTGATGCCGGGCGAGTTGGTCGAGGCGATTCGGCCCCTCGTCGCAGGTCGTGCGAAGCAAGAGCCCCTGTTTACGTCCCCGAGTGGTGCGCGTCTCGACATGAGCCACTTCCGCAGCAGAAAATGGAAGCGACTTCGAGATAAGGCTGGATTACCTGAGTGGGCAACCCCACACGATCTTCGCCACCATGTCGCGAGTGTGTTGTTCGAGCTTGGTATCAACGATCTGAAGATTGCCGCATACCTCGGGCACAAGAACAGCGACATCACTCGTCGCGTGTACGCCCACCTTCTGTCGGAGGACACGACTGAGGTTGCGGAGGCTCTCAGTGGGGCCGACCTCGTGGCATCGGTCCTGGACTCTGCTTCGCGAGAGAGCGGGAAGGCATGAACCAGCGACCAAAGGACTCCGATGTAATCCAGCGTTGGGGTTCGCCGGTAGTTCTTCCGCGGGGTTTGATATGAGGAGCGCAGCTTGCTAGGCCTGGTTGCGCACGACGCCTCGTGTCCGAGATGGCACCGAGCCTGAGAGACTCTGAGTTCTGCCGGCGACTCATGAGAATTGGAATCCGAGACACTTTTGCGCTCTAATTGAGAGCGTGTTTGATTGGCCTAAGTGGCAGCGCTATTTCTCGAACATGGAAGAAGCACGAAGATGGCATGCCAGGATTCCGGATCCAATGGTTGCGGCGGATTGGTACTTTGCCGGAGTAAGAGATCCTGTCGAGGCTGCTGAGTGGTATCGGTTGAGAAAGTCTCCTCGAGTACTTCGAACGTGGCGGGACTCGGGATTCGCAGATGTAGGAGAGATTCTCGGTTGGGTACGGCTCGGGCAAACGATTGAAGTTGCGAAGAGGTGGGGAGAAGTTGGCTATGGCAATCCTCAGGATGCCGCGAAGTGGATCTCACTTGGGCAGACTCCTGACTCGCTTCTGGAGTGGCTTCGTTTGGGGGTGGAGGCTCGGGAGGAGTTGGAGGCACTCTGCGGCGAAGGGTTGACTCCGCCGCTTGTGAGAGGGCTTGACGTAAAGGTCGCACCGCCCGAGGGTTGGAGAAGGTGGGTAGAGCTCACGACACAGGGACAACCTGCAGACCCCAAGGTTGTGAATGAGTGGTTGGTGGCAAGTCAGCCGATTACAGAGGCCGCACCTTGGGTGAACGTCGGTGCAACACCGTTTGAGCGGGATCTTCTTTTGTCGAACGGAGTTTCGCTTGAGATGCTGGAGAAGCTCAAGGTATCGCGGTGCTACGAGTTGGCCAGGAGTGTCCGAACGCGTCACCTCGATCTCGAGGAGTGGATTATGAACGGTTTCATCTACGACGAGATGATGCCCTGGAAACAACTACATATGACGCTTGGGGAAGTCCTCAAATGGCGGTCGCTTGAAGTTTCGGGAGAGATGGCCCAGTGGCTTGTTTCTTTAGGGTTCTCGCCAGAGGAATATCTAGAACACCTGTCTAATCCTCTGATTTCGGAGGCGAACCTGAAACGTTGGGATCACGCGGGACTACCTCAGCACTCAGTGAAGGTCTTTGTGTTGGGAGGGATTCCTGATCCAGATACTGCGCGGAAGTGGTTGGAAGGGTTCTGGCACGACCCCAGGCGTGCCGTCGCGTGGTACAAGGCGTATGGTGGGGACTATCGACGAGCGAGAGCGGCCCAACGACAAGATGAAAGAGTTCAGCAAAGTCCATTGGTGTCCTCAGGTAATCCGTCGCAACAGTCCGCCGCTCGAACAGACCCTCCTGGGTTGAACCTTCCGCAAGTATCAACAGAGTGGCTAGAAGAAATTGTTGCGTGGGCGCGCACATTGCAGTCCCGCTTGAGGAAGCTGATTCAGTCACCGTCCATCGTGCATCTCGAGCAGCTCAACCTAGAGATTCGAATTGAGTTTGCTGATGACCTGATTTGGGGAAGAGTTTTGGCGGGTAAGCAATCTTTCACATGTGCGTTTGACCCTGATTCTCTAGATCCGGCTGTTGCGCCGAATTCGGCGAGGGAAAGGTTCGTTTTTGGAGTTTGCTTGTGTTGGTTCATCGACTGCTCGATCGTTCTGCCTCGTCTGGCTGGAACGTCACCGGACTTGTATCGGGTGGACAACTCACAAACCCGGGGAGGCAGAACTGGAGTTCGATATGTTCCTACAACCACATTCCAGAATCGTCGAAGGGAGCGCATCGATAACGGTGTGGGCGATCTGAAGATTCGTCATCAAGTGTCGGGACATATTCGTGCTCTTCCAGCGGGCAACAAAGGCTCTATTGAGGCTCGAAGCAGCGCACCAAAGCACATTCAAAAGGTGATGAAAAGGAATGAGACATATGTGCAGCCGCACTTTCGAGGCACTGAGGAGCAGAAGCGTGAAATTGAGACGCGACTCAGCCGGTACTCGGCACTCGGAGAGGCAACAGCCGAGTTTTGCTAGCGCTGACTTGTTGAAACGATCAATTGATGAGGAAACTAAGTATCCCGTAAGAGCCCCAGAAGATGGCAGAAGTGTCCTCAAAAGAGCGACCCCCGTCGGTTGACGGGGGTCGGCAGTTCACACTGCTTCGAAGGTTCCTCCTCTCGAGTCGAGCAATGTGGCTGCGAACGTGAGTAGGTCCCGGGCGTAGTCGGGTCGGTTGAGTGCGAGATTGCGCGCAACGCTGATCAGCACGCGTGCTGCGTGATTGGTGTGCCGCCCTTTGAGTTGGAACGGACCATCTACGGCGAGTGAGTACCCGATGGGGATGAACCGTGCGGACTTGGCGTCGCATGCGGTGATCGCGATACCCAGGATGTCGGGCTTGATCTCGATTGGCGGAATCTCGGCCTTGGGAATGAATCGGAACGTGGACATGAAGTCTCCTTCGTTGGTGGTTGGACACTCACGACAGTGGTGGCGTCGGGGGCGGGCCAAAGGTCCCCGGTGCGTTTCGGTTTTGTCGTGAGCGGTGTGTCGCCAGGGCCAAGGATGAGGAGTGTCGCCAGGGGGGCAAGCACTGCGATCAGGATGATGAGGAGTGTGAGCATGATGTGCTCACCGTTCACAGTTCTTCCCATTCGGCATACGCGCTGCCGCGACCTGCTCGACGTGGGCTTAGGCCACGATTTCATGGTGCTCAGCGGGAGGGGTTGACTCGCATCTGGTGCCAGGTGAGTTCGGAGATCATCGCCCCGACATACTCTTCGAGCTCTCCGAGGTCGTCCAGTTGTCGCCATTCGTCAGACTCTCCGACGAAGCGTGCCCACCCCACCAATGGATGGTCGTGCCCACCGGTACAGAGCAGTCGTGCGCGTCGTCGATGGTAGGCGCCAGTGTGATCGTCGATACGTTCTGCCATCGTGTCAACAGCTACGACGTAACCCGCGAGTTTCCGCAGCGGGCTTCCTGGGAGACATCCATCAAGTGCGGCGGGGTGATGGATGAAGATCGCTGCGATCTCGTCGAGATGCTGACCTTCACCGATACGAATCACCGTTCCGTCAGGGTGCACACCTCCGACGACTGCTCTGGGTTTCTTGGGTTCCGTCGTGAGCTCAAGAGTTGCTTCAAGATCGGTTGTAGGTAGGGGGAAAGGGTTCTTGGCTTTGGTCATGTCTTCGACCGTCCCTGGCGATGTGCTTGGTGCACGGAGGGTATGCAGCACCACTCGGGCTGGGCATGGTCAAGTCACGTGTTCACCGGTTCAGTCATCACAAGAGTGCGTCGTCACCGCGGTCTGGTAGGCGACGATCGCACGCATGGTGTCGAGCAGGGCGTCGCGCAGCGATCCGCTCGCGGAACCGTCGTCGAAGATCGGTTCGTCGGGGGTGTCCTGGAACTCGAGCACCGAGCCGGTGACGAGATCGGTGGTGGCGATCACGGCGAGTCGCACCCGACGTCTCCCTGGATGGCAACTCGGGGGTGTTTCGTCGCCTCCGACGGGTGCTGCCCAGCCGCAGGTGAGGACGCCCAGGGCTCTGGCGCCAAGCAGGGGGTTGCCTGCGATCGCCTGGTCGATACGGGCGACCTCGGCCCCGACGGTTTCGAGG
>JAQCBM010000225.1 GCA_027729865.1 Actinomycetota bacterium | reverse complement strand
TCTCATCCTTCGCCAAGGTTGCCCCATTCAGACAGTCGGCATGGTCGGCGATACCAGCCGGCCCCGACTGCGCAATGGGCAGTCCGACGACGATCGGTTCACCGCTTGCAGCGCCAGCATCCCCGCCCCCGGACTCCTCAGCCTCTGCGGCTTCCTCCACCGCAGTGTTCTCAGTTGCCTCACCAGCATCCCCCGAGTCAGAGCCTCCACAGGCGCTGAGCACGAGCGAGGCCGCGGCCAGCGTGCCGGCGGCGGCAAGCAATCGCGTTCTCTTCATGTGACCTCCCAGGCACATCCGGGGCGCACTCCGCCCACTTCGCCACACCCCACCACTTGGAGCCCCCTCGCACCATCGGCAGATCTGCCGATGTTTGATATCTCTTTGATCAAGAAATGTTCATTCGGTCCCTTATGACCCACCCGTCTGGCAACGTGCGCGCATGGCTTTAGACGCTGCCACCGCGATGAGTACGGCTGGACGCCTCGCAGCCATCGCCTCGGACAACGCGTCCGCCAATGATCGAGCCGGGGCGATTATTGAGGAGCTTCGGAATCTGATTCCAATCGAAGCTGCGGAAATCATTGCCCTGAACCCCTTCGACCCACACCAGCCGACCTCGCATTCCATGTTGGCGACCCACGGCTACACCACGGGGGTCCTGGACAGCCTCCACAGCCAGGAGTTCTTTGATTTGATGGATTGCTTGGACCTCCCATCCACTGGTCGACCGACCCGGATGAAGGACTTACCCGGGGATCCTTTGGACAATTGGGCTGTATCGGACGTCCTTATCCCCGCGGGTTACAGCGAAGGCATGACCATGTGTTTGCGCACCTCGGATGGTCGATTCGTGGGCGTCATCAATCTGTCTACGACCGATAACGAGCACCCCTCCGATCTAGCCAAGGAGGTTCTGTCACAACTGTGCACAGCCCTGGGCAACATGGCAGATCCGCTCCGATCCCGTGGGTGGGTTCACGCGCTACTAGGCACTACAGCTACGGCAGTGGGCCTCGACAAGTACGGCACTGCTGTCGAACTTCCCGGGATTGCACGCCACACCCTCCTTCAAGAGGACACGGAGTTGCTTGCCCAAGCGCGTGTGCGCGCCAGGATGGAAACGTGGTCTACCTTCGTGTGGCCGAACGAAGGTGACTTCATGCGCGTTCGCGTACTCCCCTGCACTGGAGAGGAACCCATCACCACGCTAGTGAGCGTCGACCAGGTCAATATTGGCCCCTTGACGCATCGCGAACTTGAGGTTCTCACTCTGGCAGCCGAAGGCTTATCCAATGGGGAAATCGGTGAGGCACTCGTCATCACACCACGCACAGTTGCCACACATGTGGAGCACATACTTGCAAAGACCAACGCGCCCAACCGCGCCGCAGCTGCGTCGTACGCACTACGGGAGGGGCTTATCCTCGGGAAAGTTGGTCGGCACGATCGCCCCGTGGACTAGTCGATCCCTCCAATGTGCTGACCGTATTCCTCACGCATAGCTGTGAGATACGGCACGGCATCGAAGGCTTCCGGACCAAGAACACCGGTGCCTTGCCAGTTCTTCGTGGCGAGCAGTTCAAGGGCAATCACCGGATTCATCGCGGTCTGCCAGGTGACGGCTTGGGTGCCGTATTCGCGCATGGACCATTCGTTGTCAGTCACGTGATACAGGTACACCTCCTTGCGCTGACCATCCTTGGTGCCGGTGACCCAGGTGCCCGCGCACGTCTTGCCGGTCATCTTGTCCCCGAGGGTCAGCGGATCGGGCAGCGCCGCGGCCACCACGTCGCGCGGTGACACCTGTTGCCCCTTGATGGTCAGGGGTTCGGTGCGATCAAGGCCGAGTTTGTGCAAGGTCTTCAAGACCTCGATGAACTCCTCGCCCAGCCCGTACTTGAACGTGACTTTCTTGCAGTCGATCCAGCGGGGGACGAGGAGCACTTCCTCGTGCTCCACGTTCACACACTCCTGGGGACCGATTCCCTCCGGAAAGTCGAAGACCTCAGCGCCGCTGAACGGCTCGGTGGTGAACCAACCCCTGTCTTTCTCCCAGATCACTGGCGGGTTCAAGCACTCCTCGATGGTGGTCCATATGGAGAAGGTAGGCGCGAAGTCATGGCCGTGGACCTGCAGGTTCGCACCATCGCGAATGCCGATCTCGTCGACCTCATCGAAAAGATGGTCAGCGGGGTAGCGAGCCAGCACGTCGGCCAGCCCCGGCTCCACACCCATACCAACCAACGCAAGGAGTCCCTTGTCCCGCCACTGCTGTTCGGTAGCGAACTGCTCATCGCCGAGTTTGATGCCTGTCTGCGCATGCGGGTTACTGGGGTGAGGGCGCGACAGGCTCATGGCGGTGTCCAAGTAGTTGCAGCCAGCCTCGAGTGCGCCGGTAAAGATCGGCATAACGAAGCGAGGATCGACCAGGTTGGCCACGTGCGTGATGTTGTGCGCTCTGCATGCCTCGGTCACGGCCTTGGTATCGCTGGCATCAAGCGCGATCGCAAGGAAGCGTTCGTCGCTCGTGCGGTCCTTTAGTTCGCGCGCGCGCTGTTCGTCGTAGTCCGCAATCACCCAGGCATCGAAGAAGTCTCGTCGCTTGGCGATCAGGGCAGCAGAGGTTCCCACTCCCCCGGCTCCAATGGCCAAAACTCGCATCGTCATCAGCGTCCCTCCAGTAGAGGAGTGCGTGGATCCCACGGTTCCCCCGATGCCCGCTTAGCCATACCGGACAGCGCCTCGAGCACCACACGATTGCCCAGCAACGCGGTGATGTCAGCGTGATCGAACGGGGGCGACACCTCCACTACGTCGATGCCGAACAGCGGCACCCGATAGGCGATCTTGCGCACTGCATCGAGCAACTGCCGAGACGTGAGTCCACCGGGTTCGGGAGTTCCGGTGCCCGGAGCTGATCCGGGATCCACCACGTCGATGTCCACGCTCAGGAATACGCCGTCGCATTCATCCATGGCAGCGTCGAGGACTTCTTCCATCACAACATCGAAACCACGTTCGATAATCTCCGTCATTTCATACGAGCGCATCTTCTGCTCGGCCATCCACTGCAAGATGTCCGGCGGTGGCCAGTAACCACGCAGACCGATTTGGAAGAACTTGTCGCCTCGGGCGGCACCAGACTCGATGAGTCGACGCATGGGCTGTCCGTGACCGATAAGCGAACCGAACTCGATGTCGCCGGTGTCCGCGTGGGCATCGAAATGGATCACCGAAACCTTGCCCCATCCTCGTGCGCGGGCAACGCCGGTCACGTCCGGCCAAGTAATGGTGTGGTCACCGCCGAGAACGAGCGGCACCGCACCGGTGCTGGCGATTTTCTCAATTACCTTCTCTAGGTCCGCGCAGGATCGGGCTGCGTCGCCGGAATACAACTCCACATCTCCCACATCCACCACGTTGAGGTCCTTCAGTCCGTCCACGCGCAGCGCAAGCGAGGGACGCGAACCATCGTGGCCGAGGTAACACGCAGCGCGGATTGCCTGCGGGCCGAAGCGTGCACCGGATCGGTAGGACGTGCCGCCGTCGAACGGGGCACCGACGATGACAACGTCGGCGTTCTCATAGGTGGAAGCGTCCTCGAGATCGGCCTGGGGAACCCCGAGGAAGGTGTAGTCCGGACCGTATTGACTGCCGTATCGGGCCATATTGCGACTCTAGCCCCGGATCGCACTGCTCAGGATGAGCGTTGGGGGCGTTGTCGCCTGTGACTACTCTGAACCGCAGACCCGGTCGTACAGATCCATGAAGGTGACCTCCTCACCGCCGAATGCAGCGATGAAATCGTCGGCGGTGGCACCGGGCGGGAATTGAGCCCCTTCGACGCCGCCCAGGACCGCGAAGTTGGCTCCCAGCACGATCAGCGCACTCGCGAGGGGTGAGTTGCGATCTTCGTCGGTTAGCGGCTGACACTCCGGCAGGATCTGGGAATACCAACCGTCCTCGCCGCTACCCAAGGCGACTCCGTAGCCGTCGCACCGGATGACTATGACCTCTGCGGGCCGACCGGAGATCGGGCT
>JAQCBM010000224.1 GCA_027729865.1 Actinomycetota bacterium | reverse complement strand
TATGGAAGGGCCGGCGACCGCGGGGGAGTCGCCGGCAAAGTCATTTCCGGGATGGACCACACTCCCGGGCCCCCGCAGCCAGCCGCGATCACAGACCGGTGGTTAACCGCACCTGGCGCACCGAAAGTTCTCCCGCGCCCCACCCCTCAGTGACTTGGTCCTCATCAACCTGAATCGTCCGGTGGGCGCTATCGGGGGCGAAGCCGGCCTCCTGCAGCACGAAGCGACGTGACTCGTCGTCGTGGGCAATCCAGATGGTGAGCGTGTGCGCACTTATCGAACGCGCATGGTCGGCCACCGCTGCCAGGAGTCGGCTTCCGTGGCCGTGTCCGCGGTGGTCGGGGCGCACCTCCCAGGCCACGATCTCCAACTCGCCGGGGTCGGCGTCGGCGTCCTGTGAGGGAGCCAGCGCTGCGAAGCCGACTACATCGGAGCCGTGGGTTGCCACGAGGAGTCGATGACCAGGTCCCGGTGGGGCGATAACCGCCCGTGCCCACTGCATCTCCGGATCGCTCGCCGCAATTGCGGCGAAAATTTCAGCAGGCCAGTCGTAGTCGTGTTCCCAGCACGTTGTCTGAATCATTGCAACTCCGGAGGCGTCGGCAGCCGTTGCATCTCGTACGAAACCCGCCACGGCGTGATCACCCATGACGCCATTGTGTCCTGGATAGGGTTACCCCGTGACATCCGATAGCGATCAGCTGGGCAACCCACAGATCGAATTTCGTAGCGACGTGACGGTCGAACTCGTGCGAGCCAGTGCGCAAGACTCCGACGTCGTCTTCGCCGCACGGGTGTCCACCGTGGGGGAAGCAAGCGTTGAAGACGTCGACGCGGACGCCGAACGTTCAGCTGGACTCATCCGCTACCTGATGCGTGAGCGTCACGGAAGTCCCTTCGAGCACAACTCCATGACCTTCTTCGTCCAGGCACCGATATTCGTGTGGCGCGAGCACATGCGGCATCGAATCGCCAGTTACAACGAGGAATCCGGTCGCTATCGGGAGCTTCGGCCCATCTTCTACGTGCCCGATAGTGGGCGTGCGGTGGTACAAGCGGGCAAACCTGGCGCCTACGAGTTCCATCCCGGCAGCCCTGAGCAATACGCACTCATCGATCAGGCCGTGCGTGAATCGTGCGAGGTGGCATACGCGCAGTACAAGCGGATGCTCGATGCGGGCATTGCGCGCGAAGTCGCTCGGATGGTTCTTCCAGTCACCATCTATTCATCTGCTTACGTCACGATGAATGCCCGCGCCTTGATGAACTTCCTGTCCTTGCGCCGCAAAGCCGAGGGTTCTGCCTACCCCAGTTACCCCCAGCGAGAGATTGAGATGGTGGCCGAGGCATACGAGGAGCACTTCGCTCGGTTGATGCCGATCACCCACGAAGCGTTCGTCGCTGCGGGCCGGGTCGCTCCCTAACGGGCGCTAACCTGTGGGGCATGTCGGCAATGGAGGTGGCGATGGGCAGCCCGCGGCCAGCTCCGTTTGGAGCGATGCTCACCGCGATGATCACGCCCTTCACGGACAGCGGCGCGCAGGACATCGTCGGCGCGCAACGTCTGGCTAGTTACCTCGTCGACGAACTTGGACACGATGGTCTTGTTGTCAACGGCACTACAGGGGAGTCGGCGACGAAGACCGACGCCGAAGACAAAGACCTAGTACGAGCCGTTGTTGAGGCCGTGGGTGATCGTGCTTATGTTGTTGCCGGAGTCGGTACGAACGACACGTCGCACTCCATTGAAAGCGCGAAAGCTGCTGCGAGTGTGGGTGCTCACGGATTGATGGCCGTCGCGCCGTATTACAACCGGCCGCCACAGGCTGGCCTGATCGCCCATTTCCATGCAATTGCCGATGCCACGGATCTTCCGCTGCTCACTTACGACATTCCCAAGCGCACGGGTGTGGCAATCGAGACCGAAACCCTCGTGCGCATCGCCGAGCACCCGCGAATCGTGGCCAACAAGGACGCCAAGGGTGATCTGGACGCCACGCAATGGGCGATGGCCCGTACCGACATTGGTTGGTACTGCGGGGATGACATTTTGAATTTGCCGATGCTCGTCCTCGGAGCTTCGGGAATGATCTCCGTGGTCGGTCACGTCGTGGGTGATCGACTCAAGGCTATGGCACAGGCACTGTGGTCCGGAGACGTCGATGCTGCACGCAACATCAACGCTGAACTGCTTCCTGTGTACACCGGCATCTTCCGCACCCAGGGTGTGATTTTGACCAAGGCCGCTTTGCGGATGCAGGGGCTACCGGCAGGTCCGGTTCGACTTCCGTTGGTGGATGCCACACCTGAGCAGGAGGCGCAGTTGCGCGTTGACCTCGCTGGGGTTCGTGGCTTCGGTGGCGCGAGCTAGTGCACCACGAAGACATCCCAGCTGCGCCGGCCCTCGCTCCGGGAGCGGTGCGCATCCTGCCGATCGGCGGACTAGGGGAAATCGGCCGCAATATGGCGGTCTTCGAAATGGACTCCTCACTGCTGATCGTCGATTGCGGGGTTTTGTTCCCGGAGGAATCCCAGCCGGGTGTGGATCTGATCCTGCCGGACTTCACGCCGATCGTTGATCGGCTCGATGACATCGCCGCGATTGTTCTCACCCACGGCCATGAGGACCACATCGGAGCAGTTCCATATCTGCTGCGGTTGCGTCCGGAGATCCCGGTCTACGGCAGCAAATTGACATTAGCGTTCTTGCAAGCAAAACTGACCGAGCATCGAATCAAGGCCACCTTGCGCGAGGTGGCTGATGGCGAGCGTGTGTCCGTTGGTCCCTTTGGACTGGAATTTCTGGCCGTCAATCACTCGATTCCTGATGCAATGGCCGTTGCGATCCGCACGGGCGCCGGCACGATCCTTCACACCGGCGATTTCAAAGTGGACCAGTTACCGCTCGATGGCCGGGTGACCGACCTCAACGGGTTTGCGCGCCTAGGCGATGAGAGCGTAGACATCTTGATGGTGGACTCCACGAACGCGGAAGTCCCCGGATTCATTCCCAGCGAGCGCGACATCATGCCGGTGCTCGATACCGTCTTCGCGAAGGCACGGGGACGCGTCATCGTTGCGTCGTTCGCATCGCATGTGCATCGCATCCAACAGATCATCAATATGGCGGTTGCGCATAAGCGGAAGGTCGCGTTTGTCGGCCGATCGATGGTGCGCAATATGCACATCGCACGAGATCTTGGCTACCTATCCATACCTGCAGGCACGTTGGTCTCCGCCGATGAGCTCAATGATCTGCCTGATGACAAAGCGGTACTGATTTGTACCGGCTCCCAGGGTGAACCGATGGCGGTGTTGTCGCGCATCGCCAACCGAGATCACGCGATTTCCGTGGGGCCTTCAGACACCATCGTGCTGGCGTCGTCGTTGATTCCCGGAAACGAGACCGCCGTCAATCGCGTCATCAATGGATTGACGCGACTCGGTGCGGCTGTAGTACACAAAGGCAATGCACTGGTCCACGTGTCCGGTCACGCCTCCGCGGGTGAACTGCGATTCGTGTACAACATCGTCAAGCCCAAGTACGTGATGCCGGTGCACGGAGAGTGGCGGCACCTGGTCGCGAACGCGAAGGTGGCCGAGAGTGTGGGTATCGATCCGCGGCGAATCCTGCTGATCGACGATGGAGTTTCCGTTGATCTCGATGACCATCGCGCGGTGGTCAGTGGTTACACGCCCGTCGGCTTCGTGTACGTAGATGGTTCGAGTGTGGGTGATCTGACCGAGGCATCGCTGAAGGATCGACGGGTGCTGGGGGAGGAGGGGTTCATCTCGATCGTTGCGGTGGTCGATGTTGTGGCCGGCACCGTGGTTGCCGGACCGGAGATCCACGAGCGTGGTTTCGGTGAGGAGGCTCTCGCCGGCGGCCTCGACGAGGTGACCGCCCAGGTGCGCGAAGCCCTTGAGAAGGCCTTGGCCGACGGGATCGAGGACGTCCACGACCTGCAGCAGCGGATGCGCCGGGTGGTGGGCAAGTGGGTCAATGCCACCCACCGACGCCGGCCGATGATCGTGCCCGTCGTCGTGGAGGC
>JAQCBM010000223.1 GCA_027729865.1 Actinomycetota bacterium | reverse complement strand
CCTTCGGGTAATTCGGGAGCTCTTGTTGTTCCCGCCGGGAACTTGCCGGGAACTTGGCAGACTCCACTCTCTGACTGACTTCTCTCTCTGTTAATTCCTTCTTGATAGAGAGCCTTGTAGGAGAGGAGCCGTTGAAGTTCCTTCGGTGCCAGTGCGTAGTGACCACGGTGGGGCTTCACGATTCGCCTCTCGCCGAAGAGGCTTCCTAGGGTGTTGTCCACGGTTTTCCTCGCGAAGCTGTGCTTCTGGAAGACCTCATCGACTACCCCCTGGCGGCTGATCGACGTCACCCCCCGCTGATGTCCGCACCACAGGACGTCAATCACGGCGTCCGAGCAGTTGCCGACGATCTCGACGTCTGGCGCAATCAGCAGTTGACCGGATTCGCGGTTCAGCCGGTAGATCACCTCCCGCAGTGGATCGACTACTGCTGCTCGGTCCTTTTTGAATTCAGCTTTAACTCCGACGTCTTTGCCGTCATCGTCCTGTTGCCGACTCAGCCTGATGACCACAGATGGTTCTTCAGCCCAGGCTTTTGCTCCGCTATGGGCACCGTCTTTGGTGCCATCGTGGGACAGGAAGACGACGCTCGTCTGATGGGGCTGGCAAATGCTTTGTCGCAGGTAGCGCAGCATGTTGCTGACACTTTCGTTCGATGAGTAGCTCCATCCGGCAGCGCTACTGACTGACTTCGCGGAGTCGATGAGCACCAGGTCGATCGAGTTTGTGTCGATGAACCGCTTCAGCTCGACGACGCCGTTGATGTCAGCTCGCCAGGCTTCATGACCTTGATCAGGAGCATGAGCCCAGATCCAGATCATTTGGGAAGGGTCACCGTTGGTGAGCAGCGGATCGCTGGGGTCGATCGCCAAGTCATCCATCGCTTTGACCAGTGGTCCGGGACCGCTGTCCGTCGCTATGAAGAGACTTCGCCCGGTGGTGCCGTTGCCTGTTCGATCCAGGAACGGCAGACCGTTGGCGAGTGCCCACGCCAAACCGAGAGCCATGGTGGTCTTGCCGCAGCCGTAAGACCCATAAAGAAGGGCCGCATCACCCCTGGGAACCCAACCGTCGATCAGATAACTGAGCTGCTCGATCTTGGTGAGATCGACTCCGCCCTGTTTTGCCTTGACCTTGGTGGTGGATTGATCGCTCAGCATCCGGAACAGGCGTCCGTTGATCTGCTCGTCGGTCAGTCGGAACTGTCCTTTGAGCGTCGATCGACAATCCATCTCGTCGTCTTCGCGCCTGTCCCTGATCGCATCCAGTAGGAGGTGGAGCACCTCCGTGAACGCCAGGGCATCCTTTGATTCATTCATCGCCCCGCCCCAAAGCTGCGATGTCCTCGGGGGTTGGGATTCCGAAGACCCACCTCGCGTTGTCGCGCTGGTAGCCGATCGCCTTCAGTCGGTGTCTCAGTGCTTTGAGATGTCGCTTCCAGCTCGGGTCGTGTGAGGCCAGCGACGCCACCACCGGCTCGAGCTTCAATCCCTGGTCGGCTGTGTTGAAAATCGCCGGCAAGTAGCGATCGGCCTCGTCGGCGGAGAGCAGCTCGAACGCGGGGCACCGCAATGCCTCGCGGAAACCAAGGTTGAACTGTCGCAGTCGCCTCGAGGTGGCAAGTTGACGGACCCTCCGCTGTGGAGCCGCCACGTTTGTCTCTTGCTTGGAAGTGATCCCTCGATCCGGTCGGAACTCATGGGCGGCCCCATCGAAGCCGGAATCGGATCGGATCAGTGCCCATCGGACACCGTTGATATCGATGACATCACCGGGTCGTAGGTGTTGCGGTGGACCGAACCGCGTGCCTTGATGGCAAAGGATGAGATTCTCGCTGAAACGGCAGTCGCCGTCAGCGTTCCGACCGCATACGGGACAAAGGTTCCTGGGTCCAGACGGACGAAGACGACCTGCTGCCTTTGCAGCAGAATGGAAAGGCTGAATCACGGCTTCCTCTCCGTAATCAGCGGTTAGAAGGAACAGGCTCGCGGCTGAAGGTTTCTACCTCCACTGCGGGCTCTCGTTTGTATGCGGAGAGGGATTTATCTGTTGCTTCGGGGTTCCACTGGAGTTTCCCCTTCCCAATGCCTAGCCAACGGAAGTCCCTTCCTTCTTTGAAAGGGCTATTGGTTAAACGACGAAGCCGATGCAACGTCTCCGGGTGTACGCCGATGTATTGAGCGGTTTCGGGCGTATTTGCCCAAGTTGACGCAATGGTCATTGCGAAGACACGCACCCTCAGGTGCGAGGGGTGCCATCCCAGTTTTCGAAATGCAGTAGCTCTGTCTGTAGTACGCGGGCAAACTTCATGAGCTTGGCGCGTTGCTTTCGAGATTCCGAGTCGCTCGGACCTGCGAAAACAAAATCATCGTCTAACCGGATACGGCGCTTTGTTAGGCGTCGTACCCAAGCCTCGGTCGGCACTCTGTTCACCCCAACGGGTGTCAAGAGTTCGAAGCGGGTCGGTATGGGTCGATGGGGAGCCTGCATCTCCATGCTGAAGATGGCTTGTTCAGTTCGATCCCTCGGCACGGACGATGATCGTGCGTGTTCCCGACTTCACCCACTGAATATAGCGGCTTCACCAACTGTCTGTCACTCTTAGCCACTATCAGTGGCGTCAGGCTGGGATCGAGGTCGCTGGAAATGCGTAGTCCCGCGCCACTATCCCCGCGGTGATCGTTCGATAGCTGCGGTCATGGCAGGCTTCGCTATGACCCATTGAGGCGCAGATGCTGCTCTTGGGTACGCCCTCACGATGGCTGCGCACGCTGTAGCTGTCCCTCAGGGAATACGGGCGAACCCACTCGCTTGGATTCTTGGCTCCATAAATCTCGATCAGCTCCTTCCAGCGGGGCTGCCGATGGAGGAACCCATTCACGCGCCGTCCGTCCAGCTTGATCGTGTGCCCGTCGTTGCCTGTTGGCAGCTCTAGGCGTCCTTCATGCCACGCCTCCTCCAAAGCCCAGACGATCTTCTGATCGTTTTGATCACGCAGGAACATCGGCTGGATAAACCGAGGCTCCGTTTCGTCGACGCCGCCGACCTTTTCGTAGCTGCAATAAAAGGTCAGCGCGCCGGTCGTCGGGTGCTTTCGGACAGTCAAGTACTGGATTTCGACCGGTCGTAAGCCGTATTGCGTAAGCAGCTTGAGGATGTTCCCCCAGCCTCGGTTCTGTCGTTCGACCAGCTCGACCAGTTCCAGCAAGTCGACATCGTCAATGACTGCCTTCAGTCGAACCTTTGGTTTCCTCGGGACAAGCTCCTGCTTGTCAAAGTCGGTGATCAACCACGTGCGTGGAACGCCATGACGGGCGACGGCGAACTCCATGAAGATCGCCAAGTAGCGGGCGCATTCGATCTGCATGGTGGGTGCGTCCCGCCACCTGGGAAGAGCAGCCTTCAGGAGGCTGTAGCCGTCTGTCGCCTTCTTGCGGCGGATCAGATCACACCCGTGTTCCAGGAACGGTCGCCAGTTTTTGTCGAAGGTGCTGGCGGAACAACGCTTGCCAACTCCGACCCGTGACTCCCTCATCGCTTCGACGATGTCCTCCCACGTCGCCTGGTGACGTGTGCCGTGTTTATCGCTGGTTCCGGAGATTCGTTGAAGAGCGCCTTTCAGGGTCAGAGCGCCTTGGTTCCAAGCGACGTAGAGCCTCTCGACCCAGCGGATTACATCTTTGTGGCTCGCTTGGTCCCACAGCAGTGGCTTGGGGAGGGTGACGCTCTCGACGGGCTTACCGGTCTCCCGGTATCGGACAACCACCCGGTCGCGCACGCGGGTGAGGGACCAGCCGTTCCAGTCCTCTGTTGTTTCAACGAGACGCTGCTCCCAGCGTGGTCGTTCGCTGCTTGTTACGACAGTCGCCCTAGGCGGCATCTGTTGCCAAAACTGTTGCCAAAAACCTTGCCGAGGGCTGCCCTTGGTTGTCAAGGGTTGTCTAAAGTCGTTGCTATGACTAGGTTCCTGTGGTGACCTTATGCGCCGTAACTGGTCAAATCACTTGTATCAACCAAATGATCCATGGGGGCTGGGAGGCCCCTTCTTCATGCGGTGCTTCAGCTCGCTGGCCACA
>JAQCBM010000222.1 GCA_027729865.1 Actinomycetota bacterium | reverse complement strand
TCACAATCGGCGTAACGTTGATCCTTGCTTTCGGCGAAACCTTGGTGTTCGGTGGTGAGCCAGGGGTGATCACGGGCATCGGATTGCTGGTGGTGTCGATCTTCGCTGCGCTCGCTGTTCGTACCTACGACGGGATTCACGCGATTTTTGCTCCGTCGATTGCCTTCTTCGTCGTCACGCTGACCGCTGGGCAAGTCGGCATCAACGCCACAGGACTCACCAGCCGCGCGGTTGTGGTGTTCTTCCTACTCGGTGGGAACTGGATCTGGATTGTCGGCTCGACCGCCGCTGCATTGGTGATCGTCGCGCTACGACGACGAGTCGGCTGATGCTGCTGCCGCTTTCATGTCCCGACGCAATTCCGGGGGCAGCGCAAAGACGAGTGTCTCCTCGGCTGTTTGGACTTCTTCTACGGAACCAAAACCCTGCGCTGCGAGATAGTCCAGCACTTCCGACACCAGAACCTCAGGAACGGAAGCACCGCTGGTAACCCCCACGGTTCGCGCGCCTTCCAGCCACGCGGGATCGATCTCCGATGCTGCATCGACTCGGTAAGCGCTCCCGGCACCCGCGTCCAGCGCAACTTCCACGAGTCGAACGGAGTTCGACGAGTTCCCCGAGCCGACCACGATCACCACATCGCTGCCTCGAGCAATCTCCTTGACCGCGACTTGCCGGTTCTGCGTGGCGTAGCAAATGTCATCGCTTGGAGGGCTCATCAAGTTGGGGAAACGGCTCTTGAGGGTGTCGACCGTTTGCATGGTCTCATCCACAGAGAGCGTGGTTTGGGAAAGCCAGATCAACTTGTCTGGATCCTTCACTTCAAGGGTTTCCGCGGACTTCGGATCCTCGACGAGAGTGATGGCCTCCGGTGCTTCACCCATCGTGCCCACCACTTCTTCGTGCCCCTCGTGACCGATCAAGATGATGTCGTAGCCCTCGGTTGCGAAGCGCTTGGCTTCCGCATGGACCTTGGTGACCAGGGGGCAGGTGGCATCGATGGTCTTCAGGCCGCGATCGGCCGCCTGGGTATGAACTTCGGGAGCAACCCCATGCGCGGAGAACACAACCGTTGCACCCTCCGGCACCTCTTGAACCTCATCGACGAAGATCGCACCGCGCCTTTCCAACGTCTCCACCACGTGCTTGTTGTGGACGATCTGCTTGCGGACGTACACCGGCGCGCCGTACAAATCGAGCGCTTTCTCAACCGTCACAACCGCACGATCTACTCCAGCGCAGTAGCCGCGGGGGGCTGCGAGGAGGACTTTTCGCTCGTTTCCAGCGGGTGTCGTCGCCATGCCTCCCATCGTATGCGGGATAGGCGGACGCGCAGGTGCGGGCTGCATCCACCCACCTACGCTTCCCCCATGGCACTTGAGACGGGACCAGACTCGCCCGTTCCCGTGCGCACCGTCTCTCGAATGCTGGGCGATTGGATCGGCAAATTGGGAGCCATCTGGGTCGAAGGTGAGGTAGCGGAATTTCGGCCGCGCCCGGGAACTCGGATGCAGTTCCTCGTACTCCGGGACACCGAAGCGAACGTCTCACTGTCCGTCGTGGCCGATTCCGAACTGGTGGGTCGGATGGATCCACCTCTCGAAGCTGGACAGCGCTTGATTGTGTGGGCGCGCCCGGAGTTCTGGTCGGGTCGAGGTTCTTTGCAGCTTCGGGCCCGTTCGATGCGGGCAGTGGGCTTGGGCGAGTTGCTCGCGCGCCTTGCTCAGCTGCAAGCAACCCTCGCTGCCGAAGGCTTGTTCGCTCCCGAGCGTAAGAAACCACTGCCGTTCCTCCCTCGCCGCATCGGTCTGATCTGCGGACGCAACAGCGACGCTGAACACGACGTGGTGGTCAATGCTCGCGATCGGTGGCCGGCTGCAGAGTTTGAGATCAGAGAGGTGGCCGTCCAGGGCGTCAATGCGGTGCGAGAGGTGACCGATGCACTCGTCGAACTCGACGCCATCGAAGATGTCGACGTCATCGTCATCACCCGAGGTGGAGGCAGCGTCGAGGACCTCTTGCCCTTCAGCAACGAGACTCTGGTGCGCGCGGTATCAGCAGCCACCACGCCGGTGGTCAGCGCAATCGGGCACGAACAGGATTCACCGATCGTGGACCTGGTGGCTGACTATCGAGCTTCAACCCCCACCGATGCGGGTAAGCGAATCGTTCCATCCTTTGCCGAGGAAGATGCACGCGTCCGCCAATTACTTGAGCGGGGACGCGCAGGGATCATCCGACGCCTTGAGATCGAAATCGTGTTTGTCGGCGACGCCAGGCACCGAATGCTGCGCGTATTGGACACCCGCGTCGAAAACTTGGCCAACGACGTTCACCATCTACTGGCACGAACCCGCAGTTTGTCACCAGCAGCAACGCTTGAGCGCGGTTATGCGATCGTGCAGCGCGCAGACGGTGTTGTAGTTCGCAACCCAATTGAAGTGAACGTGGGTGACGATCTTGAGATCTTCGTCCATGATGGTCGCCTCCACGCAGACGTGACTTCAACCAGCCAGCCAGCACACGAGGAGAATCCATGACCAATGCGGTTGATCCCGAAGACATGGGGTTCGAGGAGGCACGTGAGGAGTTGGCCAGCATCGTCGCCCGACTGGAAAGCGGTGGACTCAGCTTGGAAGAGTCCCTGGCCTTGTGGCAACGCGGTGAGGTGGTCGCGGCCATCTGCACTCGCTGGCTGGACGAAGCCCGAGCGAAACTCGATGCTGCTGTCGCCGAACGAGAAGATGAGGAAAGCGACGGTTAAGGCAGAACCAATCCGCGAGCAGCGTCACCGAGATCGGACCACGCGCCGGTGCCGCTAAGGATCGTTGTGGACCCGTCGTTGGTGCGAACGAGAGAACGACGCGCATCGACGCGTTCGTTTTCGAATGGCACCCAGCCCTCGGCCGTCAGATCCTGCACAAGTGCGGGCAGTTCCGCATAATCGCTGAGTCGAACACCTTCCACGGTTTGCTCGGCAATGTAGGTGTCGGAATCTGCTCGTGACTGACTCAATTGCAGATACTGCTCGTCGGGAGTCACGTAACCCACGTGCCAGACCAACTCACCGTCGGATCCTTCGGTGGATTCCCAGCGAACGCTCGTGGGCTGCGCTTCGATGTCAACCACCACTACGGGGAAGTCGGCCTGACTGCTCGCGAAGGAGACAAGTGGCTCGAGAGACACCTCGCGCACGGGATCTGGCTGCGGCCGCCAGGTGACCAGCAAGATCGCACCGACCACCGCCAAGACGACCAGCATCGACCTGACCATGTCGCCAACGTTCTGGCGTAAGCCGCGCATAGGACGACCGGTCGGTTCGGGTGTGCTCACTCGGCCATCATCGGCCATGGCCACCTTTCTCGCGACTGAGCCGGGCCCAAGCACCGAATTGCTCACTACGCTGACCGAATGGCTCAGTTGACCACGACCCCTGAGGCTCCTGATCGCAACCTGGCCCTCGAGCTGGTTCGTGTCACCGAGGCGGCCGCGATGGCAGCAGCCCGTTGGGTTGGGCGAGGTGACAAGAACGGTGCGGATGGCGCCGCCGTGAATGCGATGCGAACCCTCATCAGCAGCGTGTCGATGGACGGAGTGGTGGTCATCGGCGAGGGCGAGAAAGACGACGCCCCGATGCTGTTCAACGGTGAACGAGTGGGCGATGGCACCGGAGCCGAGGTCGATGTTGCGGTGGATCCCATCGACGGCACCACACTCACGGCCAAGGGCATGACGAATGCGATCTCCGTCATAGCCGTTGCCGAACGTGGCGCGATGTTCGATCCGAGCGCCGTGTTCTACATGGAAAAACTCGTTGTGGGCTCAGACAGCGCTGACGCCATCGACATCACCGCACCGATCGCATGGAACCTGCAGCAGGTGGCAAAGGCCAAAGGCGAACGAGTTGCGGACTTAACGGTGTGCATCCTGGATCGCCCGCGTCACGACTCTTTAGTGGACGAGGTGCGTCAGGCCGGTGCGCGCATCAAATTCATCGTCGATGGCGATGTGGCCGGCGCCGTCATGGCTGCTCGGCACGGAACCGGTGTGGACATGCTCGCAGGCATTGGGGGCACACCTGAAGGA
>JAQCBM010000221.1 GCA_027729865.1 Actinomycetota bacterium | reverse complement strand
CTCGGAAGAGGAAGAACTCGCAGCGATCCGGCCAGACCTTGACGGCAGGCAGATCATGGAAGTCCTCGATATTCCACCGGGTCCGGTGGTGGGGCAGGCCTACAACTTCCTCCTGGGGCTCCGCCTTGATCAAGGCCCCATGGATGAAGCCAGCGCTGTTGAAGCATTGAAGGCGTGGTGGGCTGCGCGCCCGTCGTCGTAAAGGAGCCTTAACCCCTCAGCGCAGGAATATCTGCCGGCCGGTGGTCCGGCGCACCGTCGTGCGGTGCGTACATGAGTATCTGCGCGAGTGTCAGGAAGCCCAGCAGTAAGGCAGTCCACCCAAGGGTGCGTTCTAAGGTGACTGCCCCGAATGCGAAAACCGCGATTAACCAGATCGCGAGTAGTCCCCAACGCACGAACGGTGCGTACTCACGCATGGGACGACCGATAGTTGACAGCCCGGAAGGTAGGCGCTGACCGATCTGCGCCAAACCGGAATCGATCGACCCACGAGTGAAGGTCGCCGCGCGAGTGGTGCCGCTGAACCAGCCGAGAACAATCACCACAACACCGAGAAGGAGCAGTCCTTGGACCGCCAGCAACAGGTAGATCAGTAACTGGTTGTAGAAGGCAGTTGCTGCCGATTCGAAGAGTGTTTCGTTGAATGCGTTGACGAAACTCGACTCGGCGAAACGGATCCCGTAGTTGAGGGCCAGCGCCCACGCAGTGACGACGATGCCGACTGCCACCGTGGTTCGTGCTCTGCGGGTAGCCAGGAGAACCGAAAGCGTGAACAAGGCGGCGGTAAGCAGCAGGATTACGCCTAGCACGGGGCTAGCCAGACCGTAGATCGCGCGGGCCTGGGCGAGCGCAGGCGAATCCAGCAGGACGATCTGTGCGTCAGTCTCTGGAATCGTGACGAGCCCCGCGATTTCGATGCCGTCATCGACGAGCGACTGCTGAACGTCTTGCAGGAGTGACGAGATGTTCAAGACGAGTTCGTCGCCTTCGAACTGGACCGGACCAGTGGGATCACCGGTGAGTGCGGACACGAATCCGCGCTGAGCCGCCTCGTTGATCCGCACCCAGGCTTCCTGGAACGCACTCGACTGTACGAAGCGCTCGACCCCACCGCGAATGAGGCTGTCGATCCCGGCCTTGATTGGTCCGGACAGCAGGTTGGACAGTTGCTCATTGGGAATGAGGGCCCCCAGAAGACCGCCGGCGAGTTCGGAGGTATCGACCTGCTCGATGATCGCGTTACTCACCACATCAGCCACGGCCTGCTGGATCTCCGGATCTTCAGCCAAGGGACCAACGGTGCTGATGAACTGCTGGGAGTCGACCACTGTCTGATGGCCCCAGTGGCCGATCACCGCGATGGGCGTGAGCAGCGTGGCGATCAGAAACAAAATGAGTGAGACAACCGATCGCCCACGCCACCGCTTACGGGTGACGGGACTTTGTGCATAGGTGGCCGATGCCCCAGTGGTCATGGGCGCGAGCATAGGGCGCAGCGACGCCCCTCACGCCCACTCGGGAACTTCTCCAACTCATGGCTTTGATCTACCAGAACATTGGTAGTCTCATGCCATGAGAACAACCATCGACGCTGCCGGACGAATCGTCGTTCCAAAAGCTCTGCGAGACCAGATCGGGTTGATCCCCGGACAGGTGGACATCGCCGTCGTGGGCAGTCGAATCGTCATCGAGCCAACATCGGATGAGTCACTGGTCGAAGAAGACGGACTACTCGTCATTCCGGCTTCTGGAGAGCTCGTGACCGATGACGACGTGCGAGGCCTTCTGGAGTCCGGACGCCGTTGACGGGAACAGCCTCGCGCCAACGAGTTCTCCTCGACACCAGCGTGGCAGTCGCGCTGCTTGTGGAGGACCACCAGGCCCACGATGTCTGCCGTAGCGCAATCCGTGGGTACGACCTGGGTCTGGCGGGTCATGCGGTCTTCGAGACCATCTCCGTGCTCAGCCGAATGCCGGGTTCCAGTCGAAGGTCGGTATCAGTGGTGCATCGCGCGTTGACCAAATCGTTTCCCACCTCTCATTTTCTGTCTGCACAAGGCACACGTGAGGTAGCAACAGCGGTAGCCGATCTGGGAATCGGAGGTGGTGCCGTGTACGACGCACTTGTCTGTGCCGCGGCCATCGAAGCCGAATGCCCGCTGATGACTCGAGACACACGCGCGCTTCCCACCTACCAGACGTTGGGTGCTCAAATAATCGTCGTCGCGTAGTTCAGTAACTCGTGCGTCGTCGGACGTACCAGGCTGCGGTGAGCACAAGCAGTGCCGCGCACATGAGATAGCCCCAGGTGAACTGCCCGGATGGTGGTGACGCGAAGGCAGTCAGGGTTATCCCGGCCACCAACGAAACATTGACGATCATGTCGAAGAGCGCGAAAACACGACCGAGACGATCGTCTGGGATTTCGCGTTGCAGCACCGTGTCTGCGCAGACTTTCACTGATTGACCCGTAAGGCCGATAGATGTGGCGCCTGCGATCAGTGTGATCAGGTTCGGCTCAAGTGCAGTTGCGGTGAGGAGTCCGAAGCCGATAACGCCACCTTGAACCAACACGATGCTCACCCAGCGCCCGATGCCGATTCGTCGTGTCATTGCTGGTGTCACCACGGCACCCAGGAAGGCCCCGGCAGCCGCTCCGGTGGTCGCGAACGCGAAGTCACCGAGGGCTGCATCAGCTTGAGTTGTCGTATTGAAGCTACCTCGCACCAATAGCAGTGCACCAGCAGTGAGCACACCGAACACGAACCTGTTGGCGATGATCGTCACCATGATGTCGCGCGCGGGAACACGATCGCGCAGTGTTCGAGCACCGAGTACGAGTCCGTGGACAACACGTGCGAACGTGTCCACAGGAGCATCACGATCGGGACCGAGCGCGTTGACAGCTAAGCGCGTTGCGATGATCGATGCAACGACGTACGACACCAGCGCTGAGATCAGAACCACCTGACTTCCGGTGTCGCCACCCCCGGCGAGCGCGCGTATCCCCACGCCGAGAACCGCACCCACACCAACAGCGATGGTCCCTGACGTGGGTGCCAGTGCATTGCCGGTGATCAGCTCGCGGCCACTCACCACGTGCGGGAGCGATGCAGACAGGCCCGCGAGGATGAATCGACCAACCGCCAACACCAGCAAGACGAAGAAGCCGAGAACCAAATCGGCCTGCCCGGTCCCCACCACCACGATCACCGGGATGGTGAGAAGTGCTTTGAGCAAATTGGCGCGCACCAGCACGTTGCGTCGTCGCCAGCGGTCGAGGAGCACACCGGCAAAGGGTCCGATGATCGAGTACGGGAGAAGCAAGATCGCGAACACCGCAGCTACGCGCACGGCATCCGGTTGACGCTCAGGCGAGAAGAGCACGAACGTCGCGAGAGCCGACTGCAAGAGGCCGTCGCCGAACTGACCGGCAAGACGTGTGCTGTAGAGCCGGCGGAAGTCGTGGCTTGCGAGGACTGATCGAAGAGCCCCTCGCTGAGAGGACCGGCCCTCCGTCATGGTGAAGAGGTTACGCGTGCAAGCCGGGTGCGTGTGGCGAGCAGCGCACGTACCATCGTTGAGTGGCAGTTCCCCGGGGATCCAACCGTCGCGCGAACACCGTGCGCGGATCGCTCGTGCGGGGTGAATCAGCGAAGGCAAGGAAGTCTCGTCGAGAACCTTTGCCCCCGGCCGAGCCCGTTGATGATCCGATGGCACCGCGTGGATCTATCGACTACGCCCTCCAGCGGCGCGCCGACATCACTCGCTTCCACCGTGGGGGCCTGTTGTCCAGCGATTTCTGCGACGCTGATCCGTACCTGCTCAAGGCGGCGAGGTTCCACGGCGAGGCGACTGACGACGACTGTCCGGCCTGCCATTCGGAAAACCTGGTGCATCTCACGTATGTATATGGCGACGAACTGGGCCCCTACTCAGGTCGTATCCGTGAGACCAAGGATCTACCGAGTTTGGCCACGCGCTTCGGGGATATTGGGGTGTACCAGGTGGAGGTGTGCCCGGACTGCCACTGGAATTACCTGCTGCGGACCTACCGGATCGGCGACGGCGTCCCTCGTCGGGCGCTGCCCACCCC
>JAQCBM010000220.1 GCA_027729865.1 Actinomycetota bacterium | reverse complement strand
CAGGTGTCGGCCTACTCGCTTGCTTCGCTGACTGTCGCAACCAAGCCGTTGATGGGCGCCGGCAGTGCAGTGGTCGGTTTGGATTTCGACGCCACCGTCGCTTGGCCCACCTACGACTGGATGGGTGTTGCCAAAGCGGCGTTGGAGTCGACCTCGCGCTATCTCGCCCGTGACCTGGGACCGGATGGCATTCGAGTGAATCTGGTCGCGGCCGGACCCATTCGAACCATGGCAGCAAAAAGCATCCCCGGCTTCGAAGAGTTTGAGACTGTGTGGAAGGAACGGGCACCCCTGGGCTGGGATCTCACGGACCCAACCCCCGCGGCCCAAGCGTGCATCGCGCTGCTTTCTCCGTGGTTCCCGGCCACAACCGGTGAGATCGTGCACGTCGATGGGGGAGTGCACTCCCAAGGTGCGTGAAGCATGCACCGGCTGATCCTGCTTCGGCACGCCAAGAGCGCCTATCCGCTGGGTGTCCCCGATCATGATCGCCCTTTGAATGATCGAGGACGCGACAATGCCGCCACCATTGCCGATCGACTCATGCCATTCCTCAATTGCGAGGCGACCACGGCGGTGGCCGTCTCCACGGCAACTCGAGCGCAGCAAACGTGGATGATCACGAACCACGTTCTCGGCCTGGATCATTGGAGCGATCGCAGCCTGTATTTGGCCGAGCCGGCAACGCTGTTAGAAGTTGTTTCGGCGATGCAGGCGGATGTGGGCGTCGTCGTCGGTCACAATCCGGGCCTGGAAGAACTGGCGCGTTCGGCTCATGGGGCGAACATGGCGGTCGACCCTGTGACCCAACGGGGCCTCACCGAGAAATTTCCGACCAGCAGTTTCGCGGTACTTGAGAGCGTGTCCGGTAATTGGATCAGCGGGGAGTTTGCCTGCACGGGCTTTGCCGTGTGTCGCTGATACTTCGGATGCGAAGCGGCCTACAGCTCCGGTCGAGGAGGGATCCCGTCACGTGCATCGGCTAGTTCCACCTCTTCGCGTGTGATGCCCATCAAATAAAGCACGCTGTCAAGGAAAGGCACGGATACCGACGCATCGGCCGCAGCACGAGCGATCGGTTTGGCGTTGAAGGCGATGCCCAGACCGGCAGCTTCGAGCATGTCGATGTCGTTGGCTCCATCGCCGATCGCAATGGTTCGACGGCGGGGGATCCCGAAGCGAACGGCGAGATCCTCAAGTGCTTTGCGTTTACCCGGGCGGTCGACGATTTCACCGACTACTCGGCCCGTGAGTTGTCCGTTCTCGATCTCCAAAGTGTTCGCCCGAAGTTCGGCCACCCCGAGTTGTTGCGCGATGGGTGCCACCACTTGGGTGAAGCCTCCCGAGACGAGTGCGATCCGATATCCCAAGCGATTCAACGTCCGGCACAGTGTGCGGGCGCCTGGAGTGAGCTGGATGCGATCACGAACCACGGCCAGGGCCGAATCCGGTAGGCCGGCTAGCAAGGCCACGCGCTGATGCAGCGACTCGCTGAAATCGATCTCTCCGGCCATCGCCCGTTCGGTCACGGCTGCAACGGCCGTCTGCTGACCAGCTTCAGCGGCAAGCAGATCGATCACCTCGTCTTGGATAACCGTGGAATCGACATCCATGACCACGAGGTACTGCCCGCGGCTATCCAACCCGGTTTCTTGGACGGCGATGTCGACGCCTCGCTCAGCGGAGACCGTGGCGAGCGGCCTGCGTAATTCGTCCGGGTCTACCCCCGACCCTTCGAATCCGATAGCGGTGACGGGGTAATGGGCGATCGGGCGAATGCGGTCGATGTTGCCGCCACCGGACGCGATGTGGCTGGCGATATCGGCCACTGCCTGCGGATCTAGTTCCGACGCCATCATGGTGATGCGAAACCCACCGGAGGAATCGAGTGGCTCATCGGCCGCCGCCCGCTGGCGCACGTCGATCACCACATCCATGTCGAGTCGACCCGCCAGTGTGCTGATTGCAGGCTTGAGGTTCTCGATATCGTCGTGGGTTCCTTCGACTGAGCAAGCCAGGATCAAGCGATCCTTCATCACTATCTGATCGATGTCGCGAACCACCACGTGAAAGCGACTGCAGGTGGAGAACAGATCCCGGGTGACGCCAGGGCGATCTTGGCCACTGAGCGTGACCACCATGGTTGCGAGATTCGCGCCGGTCATGATGCGCTCACCGTACCGAGGGTGACGAAGCGAGTCGCTCAGACACCCTAAGGTGACGATGTGCGGGTTCTGTCGATGTCGGGTGTGAGTGTTCGACGGGGGACGAGCTTTCTGCTTGATGGCGTCGATTGGAGTGTCGAGGACTCCGATCGCTGGGTGGTGGTCGGCCCCAACGGTGCCGGCAAGACAACTGCATTGACCATCGCAGCCACGCGAATGTTCCCCACGCTTGGTGCGGTTGAGGTTCTCGGTGAATCCATGGGACAGGTGGACCTCTGTGAGTTGCGCCCGCGCATCGGATTCGCAAGTTCGGCACTCCTGCGTGATATTCCGATGCACGAAAGCGCCGCTGATGTGGTGGTCACCGGTGCCTACGCGGTCACGGGCCGCTGGAACGAGGAGTATCACTCACTGGATCTGGAGCGAGCTCACGCGCTGCTTGCCCAATGGGGTGCCTCGGGATACGCCGATCGCCCCTTTGCCTCGCTGTCCGAGGGGGAACGTAAGCGCGTGCTCATCGCTCGCGCTTTGATGAGCGATCCGGAGCTGCTTCTCCTCGATGAACCAGGTGCCGGGCTGGATTTAGCAGGCCGCGAAGAGTTGGTGGCGCTCCTAGGGGAATTCGCAGCCGATCCGTTTTCGCCCACATTGGTTCTGGTGACGCATCACCTTGAGGAGATCCCACCGGGCATCACGCACGCGCTGTTGCTCGCGAGTGGGCGCGTGGTTGCGGCCGGACCGATCGATCAGGTTCTGACCGATGAGCACATGTCCACCTGTTATGGAATTCCTCTGTCCATCGCAGCACGCGATGGACGCTGGATCGCGACGTATCGGCGCTGACGGTGAACACTCGCTGGCTGTTCGCCGATCAACTGGGACCGCACTTCGACGACGGTGGTCCGCTGCTCTTCATCGAAGCGAAATCGGTCTTCGCTCGCCGTGCCTATCACCGACAAAAGGCCCATCTGATCTTGACTGCGCTGCACCACCGGGTAGTTGAGGATCCCGATCGCATCACTTTCGTGCAGGCGGACACCTATCGCGCGGGGCTTGCAGGGCTTGATCCTGGCGATCTCGAAGCCATTGCCGCCACGTCACGACCGGCGCGGAAGATGGTCCACGATCTCGGTATTGGCACCGTTCACCCCGAACGTGGTTGGTTCACCACCGCGCAGGAGTTCGGAGGTTGGGCGGGCAATCGCGAAGGCAAACGCTTCTTGATGGAAGACTGGTATCGGAATGTGCGGCGCGACCACAACGTGCTGATGGAGGACGGCGAGCCTGCCGGCGGACGGTGGAATTACGACTCCGAGAACCGTCTGCCACCTCCGAAAGGCCACACTCACTTGCCGGTCCCTCCACCTTGGCAGCCTGAGGAGGACGACATCGATGACCGGGTTCGATCCCAACTCGATGCGTGGGAAGCCGAGGGCATCGCCTTCCTCGGTAACGACGGCCCTCGCCGTTTCGCTGTCACGAGGGCCGAGGCGCTCCACGCGCTCGATGACTTCATCGACAACCGGCTATCGATGTTCGGGCCCTACGAAGATGCGGTCTTGTGGCAAGACCCGTTCATGGCTCACTCGCTGCTGTCTGTGCCACTGAACCTGGGACTACTCCATCCGCGCGAAGTAGTGAACCGCGTGATCGAGGAATACGACAACGGGCGAGCCACACTGGAAAGCGTTGAAGGAATCGTTCGGCAGATCATCGGATGGCGCGAATACGTCTGGCATCTGTACTGGCACCTCGGCGAGGAGTACGAGGAACTCAACCAACTCGGTGCGCAGGTCGAACCACCGGAATGGTTCCTTGAAGCACGAGCGGATGAGATCGATGCGCACTGCCTGAAACATTCATTGGAATACGTTCGCGATCTTGGCTACTCCCACCACATCATCCGGTTAATGGTGCTCAGCAATTGGGCACTGCAACGCGGA
>JAQCBM010000219.1 GCA_027729865.1 Actinomycetota bacterium | reverse complement strand
AGTCGTAGAAGCCATTGGCCCCCGCCGCAGCCTCCTTGCGTAGATCGGCGAGAAGAGATCGACGTTCGATCGAGTCCTCCGCCAACCCGAATGCTCGAAGGTCCATCGCACGCAGTACCGCCGGGCTCGCTCCCTCGGATCGCAGCCACTCACCGACGGATACGCGATCGAGTGCGGTGGCATCGGGGTGAGACCACGGATCGTCGGGGTCAACGGTTGCAGAGAGCGCTGCGAAAGCCTGGTCGAGTTGCTCATACAGCGCTCGATCAGCGTCCGACATCCACGGCATCTCCTCTCCGAGATAGACACCATCGCGCATTAGCCAGGTCGATTCACCGGGAATATCGGTGAAGCTGGGAACGATCGTCAAGCCCAGTTCGGCTACAAGTTCGCGGTAGTACGTATGGAAGTCAGCTATGACCTCACCGCCGAGTTGGATGAGTCGGCCGTCGGAGGTGGTGGTCTGCTCCACGCGTCCACCAGCGCGCGCACGGGCTTCCAGGACAACGACGTCCAGACCCGCGAGCATCAGATCCCGTGCCGCGCTGAGTCCGGCTAGGCCTGCGCCCACGACCACGACATCATGAGTAGGCATAGCTCCTCCTAGATGGTGTGCTGTTCCGCTAGTGGTGGTCGAGCATGCGTGCATTGCCAGGATCGTAGAAGGGTCGTCGAGAGACGGTGAGTGGGAAATCTTCTCCTTTGCACCGGACGGTGAACTGTTCATCGAGGTCGACTGCCGCATCGATTGTCGCTATTCCCACGGATCGACCCAACGTGTGGCCGTATCCACCACTCGTGAGTCGACCCACGCGCCGCCCGTCCAGCATGACTGATTCGTCGTGGACCAACATCACACTCGGATCGTCAACTGCGACATGGACAGCTCGATGTGACAGCGACGTGCGGTCCATGGCTCGCAGGGCATTGACTCCGATGAAGTCAACGCCCTTGTCGAGATCAACCGCGAATCCCAAGCCAGCACTGAACGGATCGTCAGTAGCTCCGATGTCGTGGCCAAGGTGACGGTAGCCCTTCTCCAAGCGCAATGAATCCAACGCGAAGAACCCGGCTGCTTGCACACCGAGATCCTCACCCGCTGCCCACAAGGCTTCGTAGACGTTGACCGCGAGATCAGCAGAGACGTAGATCTCGTAGCCGAGTTCGCCCACGTAGCTCAGTCGCAGCACCCAGCCAAAGCCATCTGCCACCTCCACCTCGCGTGCTCTGTAGAGCGGTTGGGCGGGGTTGCACCAGTCCGCTGGTGACACCCGAGAGATCAATTCGCGGCTTCGTGGCCCCATCACTCCAATGGTTGCCACAGAACTCGTCAGGTCCTGTACGGAGACAGGGACGTCGCGGGCTATCCGTGTCAGGTAAGCGAGTGCCTTGGTGTGTGAGGTGGACGGGGTGACAATAAGGAATCGATCTGTACTCAGTCGCGTAATGGTGCCGTCGAGTTCGATCCCACCAGCGCTGTTGAGGAAGAGTGTGTACACCACTGTGCCTGGTTCCACATCAATATCGGCGGTGGCCGCCCGCTGACATAACTCCATTGCCGCAGGGCCGGTGACCTCGAACTTGGCGAAAGCGCTGAGGTCGAACAGGGCGGCCTTCTCTCGGGCGCTTGCGTGCTCACTCGCCACGTGATCGAACCAGCCGGGCTTGCCGTAGGAGTACGAATCCTCAATGGTCGGCCCACCGAAATAGTTCGCGCGTTCCATCGCATTGATTTCCCCGAAACGCGCCTCTCGGGTCACCAGCGATTCGTGAAGTGGTGATCTGCGAACGTCGCGTGCAGTGGCCGATTGATAGTTCGGCCAGTGCATCGCATACAGCCGACCGAGGCTTTCCGTGGTTCGTTGATGAAGATAGCGACGGTTGCTTTGGTGACGTGAAAAGCGTTGAACGTCTACCGACGCAGAATCGAAGTTCGGTGCTCCATCGATGATCCACGCAGCCAATGCCCGGCCTACGCCCGGTGCGTAGATGATTCCCTGCGAATTCATTCCGGCTGCAACGAAGAGTCGCTCGACTTCGGCAGTTTCGCCGAGGAGGAAATTCGTATCGGGAGTGAAACTTTCCGGGGCATTGATGAATCGGTCGTACCCGCTGTCCGTCAAGGAAGGAACGGCGGACTCTGCCTTGTGACGAATTGGATCGAAGTGTGGCCAATTCGGATCGAACTCGGCAAATCCGGAAGCGGAGATCTCACTCACAGATCGCGGAAGTCCCCTGGGTTCGAATGCGCCAACGAGCAGCCGGTCCAGTTCAGATCGGATGTAGTAACTGTTGTCGACATCTCGCAACACTGGAAGGCCGTCGACGGGAGCATCGATCGGAAGTGAGCGAACGTGAACGTGCTCGGCGGCGTACAGAGGTAAGTGCGCTCCCGCCGTGCCGCCGAGGTCCCTGGCCCATAGGCCGCCCGCGATAACCACGGTTTCGGCAAGAACGTCGCCTACGGAGGTTCGAATACCTCGGACCACGCCTTGATCGGCAAGGATCTCGGTGACGGTCACGTTCTCGCGGATGACTACGCCAGCCCGATTCGCCAAGGACGCGAGAGCCACTGAGGCATAACCAGGATTGACGTAGCCATCATTGGGGAAGAACAGGCCCGCGAGCATTCCCTCCGTTGAAGCCAGCGGCCAAAGTTCCGCGATCTCCTCGGGTGTGACGACCTGCGCATCGATGCCGCAGTGATGCGCAACGTCTGCGGCGTAGAGCAACTCATCGACCCGCCCGGCTGTTCGCGCGATGCTTATTGACCCGGGTTGCTTCAAGCCGACGTCGATCCCGGTCGCATAGTGCAAGGTGGAGTAGAGCTCGGGTCCGTACTTCGACAGCTCGGTGAGGGCAACCGAGCCGCGAGCGTTGGCGATGAGTCCCGCGGCGTGCCAGGTAGTGCCACTGGTTAGCACGTTGCGCTCCAGCAGCAGCACGTCACTTACCCCGGACTGAGCCAGGTGGTAAGCGATGCTGGAACCGATAATCCCGCCTCCCACCACAACCACAGATGCGTGTGCTGGAAGTTCGGTGGAGGTGTCGTCAGAGAACGAAAGTGCGCTGAGACTTCGATCAGCAAGCCTGTCCACAACCAATATTCTTGCCGCGTTCGCGTGTTGGCGCAGTAGGACCGCCCGAAAGGGCATGGGGGTTCAACTCCCACCTCGCGCACAGAATGACGAAGGCTCTCTTCTCACGGATATGAGGAGAGAGCCTTCGTCATTGTCAGAGCCAACGTGGGTGGCGGATCCGGAGCCCGCGGAGACGTACACGCCCAATCCGCTTGTCAGTCGTGAGCAGAGATTCGGCGCCGAGTTCTTGGGCTGTCGCGAGGATGAATGCATCAGGAAGACGTAGGGAGGCATGCGAGGCCCGCAAGCGCGCGGCGCGCAATGCGACTGCTTGCGAAACCTCCGCCACGTTCGCTCGCAGGGAGTGCAGGTCGGCGAGCACCTTCTCCGCATCGCCAGTCCGCGCGGGTGGAACGAGGACCTCGGCCACCGTGACCGTGCTGATGATCAACGAGTCTCGTTGAATGAGCGCTTCCTCGATCTGGGCCGTGGCCCAGTCATGGTGCGGATCAGCCGAAGAGAAGAGTCCGATGATGACTCCGCTATCGAGGACTACCGATCCCATTCATCTCTCAGCTCATCAAGGGGTGGCCCTTCAGTGAAGAGGTCCGTGTGCGCCCCCGCAAGACGTGTCAGGAGGTTCTGGGCGCTGACGAGGCGCACGACGCCAGGAGCCTCAACCTCAGCCCAGAGAACATCCCCGATCTCCAGGCCTGCGTCGCGCATCGCTTCCACGGGAAGAGTGATCTGGTGCTTGGAACTGATTCTCGTTGAACCGTTCCGTCGACCCGAACGCACTGGATTCCCGTCCTTTACTGGGGCTGCCATAAGTAAAGGTTACAACCCAGGCACCGGGCAGCCCGGCGGAGTGCTGACTCAGGGAGCAGGGATGCGGCCGAGCACCTCGAGTCGGCCGGCGTCATCCATGCGGACGACAACCCCCTCACCTGAGCTCGGCGCGATGCCCGTCAGGTCAATAAACTAATAATAAAGTCCCACGAGAACCAGCGCTCCGGCCTTGCCCCGATGCTGGCGGA
>JAQCBM010000218.1 GCA_027729865.1 Actinomycetota bacterium | reverse complement strand
GGGGAGTTGGTAGAAGTGGTCCATCACCATGACGCGATCGAAGCCGGCGTCCTCGGCTGCTCGTGCCTGGGCGACGAGGTTCCCGAAGACCGCATCACCAGCGATGCCGGGGTAGGTGAAATTCGGGATCTGGTATCCGAGTCGAGTCATGTGAGTGCTCCAGTGTGCGGGTCCGAAACGTTGGACTGACAAAAAATGCTAAGAGTGTCAGCAGCTGGAGACTGACAGATCAGCGAGAATGTGTCAACGTTGTCGGGTGGGCGAAGCGCAATCGTTCGACGACCAGAGGGATGAGCCCGGCGCTCGGCAGCGTCGCGCCATCCACGCAGCGGCGATTGCCCAGTTCTCAGCGCAGGGATTCGCGGCGACCTCGATGGCCGATATCGCCGACGCGGCGGGAATGTCTCGCCCAGCGCTCTACCAGTACTTCCGCAACAAGAGGGACATCTTCGCGTCGGCGTTCGTGGCCATCTTTGAGGACCACGTCGACCGTGCCCTTCAGGCTCTCCAGAGCGATGGCACCACCGGGCAGCGCCTAGAGGGTCTCCTCCAGCGCTTCGAAGGTGATCTCTGGGAGTTGATGGCGGCATCGGAACACTCCGAGGAGATCATGAGCGCGAAGACGGCGGACACTGCCGAGGAGATCCAACGAGTGATCGCGCGGCTTCGAAGCGGGGTCACGGTGTTTCTCGCCGAGGCGCACCCCGGTCGCAGCAAAACGGCCGAGGATCGGCGAGCGGAGTGGGCTGAAATCCTCGAGTTCTCACCGAAAGGGTTCAAGTTCGACACGCCGGGCGTGGCGGACTTTCGCCGACGTCTGACGGCGCTCGCTCGAGGAGTCGCTGCCGACATCGACGCCTGACGACTCGTCGACGCGCGGCTGGCTCCATAGATTGCAGCGATGCGCCCAAAGATGTCCGTCGTCACCCTCGGGGTCCGTGATCTCATCCGTGCGCGCGAGTTCTACGAAGCTTTGGGGTGGTCGTGCCTTCCAGCGCAACCGGGGAGCAACATCAGCTTTTTCACGCTCGACGGTGTCGTGCTCGCCCTGTACGGATGGGACGAGTTGGCTGCTGACGCCGAGCTTCCGACGGTCACGCAGTCGCCCGGGTTCCGTGGCATCGCCCTTGCCCACAACGAGCCGTCCGAGGCTGACGTGGACCGCGCGTACGAGGAGTTCCTCTCGGCTGGGGCGAGCGTCGTGAAGCGGCCAACGGCGGCGGAGTGGGGCGGCTACTCCGGCTACGTCTCGGACCTGGACGGCCACCTCTGGGAAGTCGCGTACAACCCGTTTGACGACTGGGCCTGAGTAGGCGACACGACGCTCTCGCCGCGTCGCGCGATCCACGCAGCGGCGATGGCTCGGTTCTCAAGGCGCGGATTTGCGGCGACCTGGACGACCGATCTCACCCACTCGGCGAGCCGACGACCGCAAGAGGTAGGTCCACCCGATAGCTCTGGCACTCACACATTCTCATGCCGCTGCGGCTGCGCCTCAGTTGATTTACGCACTGCACTGCACGGAGCAAATCGAATCCTAGAATCTTGCAAGTGAGGACGTCGGGCTTGCCAAAGCCCAATCGTGTTGCGGTCATTCCGCTCCGGGCAGGCTCAAAGGGGCTGCCCGGCAAGAACACCCTCCCACTCGTTGGCCGTCCGCTGTACCGCCACTCGATTGAGCACGCGTTCGACGCGGGGCTTGACGCGGTGCTGATCACGACGGATATCCCTGAAGTTCTGGAAGCCGATCACCCGCCGGGGGTTTTCGTGCACCGGCGCCCGTCGACGATCAGCACCGACGACACACCAATGGCCCCAGTCCTCGCTGACGCTCTTCGCCTAGCCGTTTTCGACGATGCAACCGTGGTCCTGCTCCAAGCGACCTCTCCGCTTCGTCGTTCGAAGGACATTCAACGAGCGATAGATCGATTTGAGACCAGCGATGTTGAGCTCGTCATGTCGGTAGTGCCGGCCGACTCGAAAGTTCTCAAGTTCGGGACGGTAGATAACGACCGCTTCGTTCCTCTTGGGGATCCTCGCGACGCATTTCGCAATCGCCAAGAATTGCCCGCCGTTGTTCGTCCAGACGGGGCGATATACGTGTTTGGCGCTTCATGGTTTCGTGACCGTGGAACACTAGTCTCTGATCGAATCGGCGCCCTGCAGGTCGACCCCAATGACTCAGCAGACATCGACAGCATCGAGGACTTCAAGTTTTGCGCCAGCGTCCTCAGGCAGCGTGAGATCGGCAATCCATGAAAATCGCGAACCGACAGGTAGGACCTGACCACCCGCCACTGGTGGTCGCTGAGATCGGCATCAATCACGGTGGTGACCTCGCTGTCGCGAAGCAAATGGTTGACGCTGCTCACTCGGCTGGTTGCGAGATCGTTAAACACCAAACCCACTTCCTCGAAGACGAGATGACTGAGGAAGCGAAGGAGATTTTTCCGCCAAACGCCGATGTGTCTATCTGGGACGTGATGGCGCAGTGCGCGCTGTCGGCGGACGAAGAAGTGCAACTCAAGGCGTACGCGGAGTCACTCGGCTTGATCTATATCTCGACGCCCTTTTCTCGAGCTGCCGCGACGTTTCTCAACGATCTCGACGTTCCCGCGTTCAAAATCGGCTCGGGCGAGTGTGATCACTTGCCGCTCATCGAACACATCGCCGGTTTTGGAAAGCCGATCATCATGAGCACCGGCATGCAGACCATTGAGAGTCTGCGACCCTCGATCGAGGTACTAGATCGAAGCGGCGTCGACTACGCGCTACTGGAATGCACCAACCTTTATCCGTCTCCACCGGAGTTTGTCTCGCTGCGTGGCATTCGCGAACTGCAAGAAGCATTCCCTCGCGCGATCGTGGGATTCTCAGATCACTCGATCGGTCCGGAAATGGCGATGTCGGCTGTCGCCCTTGGGGCCTGCATCCTCGAAAGGCATTTCACTGATTCCCGCTACCGCGGTGGGCCCGACATCATCTGCTCAATGGACCCTGCGGAGTTACGTCGACTCATTCAACTCAGTCGCGAGATCCACATGGCGGTTCGAAATAGCAAGCAGCGTTCCGGTCCGGAGGCCGACGTATACCGATTCGCGCGTTCGAGCCTTGTCGCCGATCGGGACCTCGAAGCCGGATCGATTATCACTGCCGATGACATTTGGGCACGTCGACCGGGAACTGGTGAGATCGCTGGCAATCAGTTCTACGAAGTTGTTGGGATGCGGCTGACGCGAGCGGTCACTCGTAATACACAGTTGATGTGGAAAGACCTCGACAGCGAATCGTGAAACCGCCCAACGACTCGGCCCGACGAATTGCGTTTGTCACTGGTACGCGCGCTGACTTTGGCAAGCTCATTCCGTTGGCGATCTCCGCATCCGTCGCTGGGTGCGAGACGTCGTTCTTCGTTACCGGCATGCACATGCTTCGGCGCTACGGCGATACGCGGATCGAGGTACGGCAGCAGGTTCGAGGAAGCATTTACGAGTTCGTCAACCAGAGCCCCGGTGATCCGCACGATGTGGTGCTCGCCAAGACGATGCAAGGGTTTATCGACTGGATCACCGAGCACCCCGTAGATCTCGTCGTCGTCCACGGCGATCGTGTCGAGGCGCTAGCGGTCGCCCTTGTCTGCGCGATGCGGTACATCCCGTGCGCGCATATTGAGGGCGGTGAGTTGTCGGGGACGATCGATGAGCTCTACCGGCACTGCAACTCGAAGCTCTGTCGGTATCACTTCGTGTCTTCGGAATCCGCCGCCCGTCGGGTAGTGGCGCTCGGTGAGAATCCCGGCGACATTTTTGTCATCGGATCACCAGAGCTTGATGTTCATGGCACGACTGCTCCCGTGGAACTCAGCGAGGTGAAGGCGTATTACGACATTGACTTTGAGGATTACGGCATCGTCGTGTTTCACCCCGTGACATCCGAGTTCGACAAAGTTCGTGAGCAGGCGGAGAGTCTGTTCCGAGAGCTCTCGTCGAGTGGTCGCCAGTTTGTTGTCATTTGCCCAAACAATGACCCTGGCTCCGACCAGATCTTTGCCGTACTTGACAAACTTCCCGTTCAGCAGTTTCGGGTGATTCCGTCCATGCGGTTTGCCTACTTCTCGGTACTGATTCGTCACGCCTCTG